>NZ_JBHWZS010000150.1:0-19928 GCF_042728155.1 Streptomyces sp. NPDC060209 | reverse complement strand
GACCTTGTGGTCCGGCGGCCCCTTCGCACAGTTGCGGTCCTCAGCGGCGCCGCGCCAACGAGAGCGTGCGTTCCGCGGTCGCCACCACCGCCGCGTCGACGAACCTCCCGTCCGGCAGGGCCTGCGCACCCGCTTCGGTCCGGGATGCCTCCAGGATCTGTTCCGCCGCCTCGACCTCGCGCGCCGTGGGCCGGAACGCCCGCTCGATGACCGGCAGCTGCCGGGGGTGGATCGCCGCCCGGCCGAGCAGGCCGAGATCCCTCCCGTGCGCACAGGACGATCTCAGCCCGGACAGGTCACGCACATCGGGGAACACCGACATCACGGGCGGGTCGAGCCCGGCAGCCCGGGCGGCGATCACCACACGGCTGCGCGGCCAGTCGAGACCGGCATCGTCCCGCACCCCCAGATCCGCCCGGAGATCCGCCTCGCCCAGCGCGATCCCCCGTACGGCGTGATGCGCCCCGGCGATCGAGTACGCGTGCTCGATCGCCAGCGCCGACTCCAGCAGCGGATACAGCGGCACGCCCGGCGCCAGAGCCGCGACATGGTGCACGGACGCCGCATGGGTGATCTTGGGAAGCCTCATCCCGGACAGCCCCGGCAGCCCCGTCAGCGCCTTCACGTCGTCCTCGCCGTGCACCCGGACATGGACCGGCACCGCCATCGGGTCCGCCGTGACCGGATCCGAGAGGAGCTCCGCCGTCGCCGTCCGCGCGTACTCCTTGCGGTCCGGGGCGACCGCGTCCTCCAGGTCGACGATCACCACGTCCGCGCCCGCGCCGAGAGCCTTGCGGACCACCTCGGGCCGGTCCCCGGGAACGTACAGCCAGGTCAGTGCCACCGCCGGGCTGCTCACAGCGCGCCCTCGTCCCGCAGCGCCGCGATCGCCGGCGCGGAGAGGCCGAGCTCCGTCAGGATCTCCTCCGTGTCCGCTCCGTGGGGCCGGCCGGCCCAGCGGATCGCCCCCGGTGTCTCCGAGAGCCGGAACAGCACGTTCTGCATCCGCAACGGTCCCAGCTCGGGGTCGTCGACCTCGGTGATCGTGCCCAGCGCCCGGTACTGGGGATCCTCCATCACATCCCGTACGTCATTGATCGGCGCGATCGCCGCCTCGGCCTTCTCGAACGCGTCCACCGCCTCCTCCCGGGTGCGCCGGGCGATCCAGTGGCCCACCGCCTCGTCGAGTTCGTCGGCGTGATCGGCGCGTGTGCTCCCGGCGGAGAACCACGGCTCCTCGATCAGTTCCGGGCGCCCCACCAGGCGCATCACGCGTTCCGCGACCGACTGGGCGGAGGTCGAGACGGCGACCCAGTGGCCGTCGGCGGTGCGGTAGGTGTTGCGCGGGGCGTTGTTGCGGGAGCGGTTGCCGGTCCGCGGCTGGACGTAACCGAGCTGGTCGTACCAGAGCGGCTGCGGTCCCAGCACGGTCAGGATCGGCTCGATGATCGCCATGTCCACCACCTGTCCGGCCCCGGTGCGGTCACGCCCGGCCAGGGCCGTCATCACCGCGTACGCCGTGGCGAGCGCCGCGATCGAATCGGCGAGCCCGAACGGCGGCAGGGTCGGCGGCCCGTCCGGCTCGCCGGTGACGGCGGCGAAGCCGCTCATCGCCTCGGCGAGGGTGCCGAAGCCGGGCCGGTGGGCGTACGGGCCCGTCTGCCCGAAGCCCGTGACCCTGGCCAGCACCAAGCGCGGGTTGACGGCACGCAGCTCCTCCCAGCCCAGCCCCCAGCGCTCCAGGGTGCCGGGCCGGAAGTTCTCGATGATCACATCGGTGTCCGCGGCCAGCCGCAGCAGCACGTCCCGTCCGCCGGGGGCGGACAGGTCGAGGGTCAGCGTGCGCTTGTTGCGGCCGAGCAGCTTCCACCACAGGCCGATCCCGTCCTTCGCGGGGCCGTGCCCGCGCGAGGGGTCGGGCTTTTGGGGGTGCTCGACCTTGACGACCTCGGCCCCGAAGTCCCCGAGCATGGTGGCCGCGAGCGGCCCGGCGAAGAGCGTGGCGAGGTCCAGGACCCGCAGGCCGGCGAGCGGCGGCACGGTCGTGGAAGCAGTGGTGGCAGTCACGCGGCATCGATCTCGCTTCGGTAGGGCATGGACGTCGACGCGCCGGGTTTCTGCACACAGAGCGCCGCGGCCGAGGAAGCCCAGGCCACCGCCTCGGGCACGGACCGGCCCTCGCCGAGCGCCACGGCGAGCGTGCCGACGAAGGTGTCCCCGGCGCCGGTCGTGTCGACGGCGGTGACCTCGGGGGCCGGGAAGAGGACGGGTTCGCCGCCCCGGGCCGCGTACAGGCAGCCCTTCCGGCCGAGCGTGATCACGACCTCGGGGACCTGCCGGAGCAGGATCTGGGCCGCCGCGTGCGGTTCCCCGGACCCGGTGAGCGCCGCTGCCTCGTGCTCGTTGGGGATCAGCAGGTCGACGGCGTCCAGGAGGCCGGACGGCAGCGGCTGCACGGGGGAGGGGGTGAGGATCGTCCGCACCCCGCGGGCCTTCGCGGTCCGCGCCGCTTCGGTCACCGCGGCCATCGGGAGCTCCAGCTGAAGGAGCAGCAGGCCGGCCGCCGCGACGGCTGCCTTCTCGCCCGGGCCGAGTGCGGTCACGGTGCCGTTCGCGCCGGGGATCACCACGATCGCGTTGGACCCCTCGTCGTCGACGACGATGTGCGCGGTGCCGCTGGGCCCGGCGACGGTGTGCAGCAGATCCGTGTCCACTCCGGCGTGCTCCAGATTCGTCCGGAGCGCCGAGCCGTATTCATCGGTCCCGACCGCACCGATCATCACCACCTCACCTCCCGCGCGGGCCGCGGCGACGGCCTGGTTGGCCCCCTTGCCGCCGGGGACGGTCCGGAACTCCCGTCCGGTGACGGTCTCCCCGCGCCCGGGTGCCCGGGCGACGTAGGCGACCAGGTCCATGTTGGTGCTGCCGAGCACCGCGATCGCTGTCATGGGCGGCGTACCTCCTGATAGGTCAGTTCCGCGAGGGTGTCGAAGCCGATGGAGTCGAAGCCGGGTACGGAGGTGGCGAGGCGGTTCTTCAGCGGGGCGGTCCAGTGGTCGGGCAGCGCGGCGGCCCGCCCGGCCAGCAGGCCCGCGAGTGATCCGGCCGTCGCGCCGTTCGAGTCGGTGTCCCAGCCGCCGGACACCGCGCAGCCGATGGAGCGGCCGAAGTCCCCGTCGGCATGGGTGAGGGCGGCTGCGAGCAGTGCCGCGTTCGGGAGGACGTGCACCCAGTGGTGGGTGGACCCGTAGGTGTCGTGGAGCCGGTCCACGACCGTGTCGAAGTCCCGTTCGGCGCGGGCCGTCCCGATGCCGAGGCGCACCGCGCGCGCATACCGGGAACGAGGCGGCACCACACGCAGCCCTGCCGCCAGGCAGCCGTGCACATCCGTCTCGCCGCCCGCGGCCTCGGCCAGGGCGGCCGCGGTGAACATCGCTCCGTACACCCCGTTGGCCGTGTGAGTGAGGACCGCGTCCCGGTGGGCCTGTTCCGCGGCGGCACCCGGGTCGCCGGGGTGGGTCCAGCCGTGCACATCGGCCCGGATCTGGGCGCCGATCCACTCCCGGAACGGGTTGCGGTGACGCGCGGTGTCCGGCGGCTCGATGCCGTCGAGCAGATTGCGGTAGGCGACGCGCTCCGCGGTGAAGACCCTGCCCGCCGGGAGCTCGTCGAGCCACAGCCGGGCCAGGTCGGACGTGCTGAAACCGCGTCCGTGCCGCTGGAGCAACAGCACTGTCAGCAAGGGGTGGTTGAGGTCGTCGTCCTCCGGCATCCCGTCGATGTTCTCGGCGAGCGAGGTGGGAGCCGAGCGGCGGTTCCACGGGTAGGCGGCAGCCAGTGGGCCGGGTAGCCCGCGCGCCGTGAACCAGGTGGTGAGCGGCCAGTTGCCGGTGGCGCGGGCCAGGGCGCGGATGCCGGCCAGCGGCAGCTTCTCGACCGGCTTGCCCAGCAGACAGCCCGCGGCCCGGCCCAGCCAGGCCGCGTGCAGACGGTCGGGCCCGACGGACACCGCGCGGGTGCGCGGGGCGGGCCAGCGCGGGCAGGCGGCCCGGATCCCGGGAAGGCCCGTCGGCTCGTCCTCGGCCATCGGGCTCTCCAGCAGGGCGAGTTCGTCCAGCAGGTGCTCGGCGAGCGCGCGCAGCCGACGCGGCGCGGCGGGCTCCGACGCCCCCGCCCGCTCCGGGGCCGGGGCGCCGCCCGCCGAGCGCCAGCGCTGTTCGATGTCCCCGGCGTCCCGGCCGTCCTGCGCGGCCTGGCGCAGCTCGTGGCCCACCAGGTCCTCGGGCTGGACCCATGTCAGGCGTACGGTCACCGGCCGTCGCCCGCCAGCACGGCGAACGCCGCCTCGTGCGCGCGGCGCCGTGCCGTGTCCCGTACGAAGATCTCGCGGGCCACCTCCGTCAGGGCCCGCGCCGGGGCGTGGAGATCGAGGCGGCTGGCGTCGGCGACCGTCTTCACCCAGGCCCCGGGGATCGCCTGCTCGCCGTGGAGCGCGCCCGCGAGCGCACCGCTCATCGTGGCGATCGAGTCGCAGTCACGGCCGTAGTTGACCGAGCCGAGCACCGTGCGGCGGTAGTCGCCGTCGCCGACGAGCAGCATGCCGAGCGCGACCGGCAGTTCCTCGATCGAGTGCAGCCGGGAGGGCCGCCGGGCGCCGAGCGAGGGATCACGGTAGTGGGGGCCGACCGTGTCGAACGGGGCGACGGCGGCGCGCAGCGGCACCAGCGCGGACTCGAAGTCCGAGTGGCGGGCGGCCACTTCGCAGACCGACTCGATGGCCGACCGGGTGCCGTCCTTGGCCAGGGCCAGGGCGGCCTCGACGACGGAGGCGGGGGTCGCGTCCGGGGCGCACGCGGCCGCCACCGCGGCGGCCAGGACCCCGGCCGCCTCCCGGCCGTACGAGGACTGGTGGGCACCGGCGACGTCCAGCGCCTCCGCGTACGCGGCCTCCGGGTGGGCGGCGTTCACCAGGCCGACCGGGGCCATGTACATCGCCGCCCCGCAGTTGACGATGTTCCCGGAGCCCGCCTCCCGGGGGTCGGCGTGTCCGTAGTGCAGCCGTGTGACGATCCACTTCTCGGCGAGGAAGATCCGCTGCAGGGGGAGCGCCTCGGCCTCCAGCTCCGGGATCCAGCGGGGCCGTGACATCAGGTCAGGTACGAGGTGGTCGGCGACCGAGTACGCGTCGAGATGGCCGCGCACCGTCTCGTACACCCGGATCAGCGCATGGGTCATCAGAGTGTCGTCGGTGACGTGCCCGTCGCCCTTGTGGTACGGGGCGATGGGGCGTGCGGTGCGCCAGTCGTCGCCGTACCAGGGCCCGACGACGCCGGTCACCCGGCCGCCATGACGCTCGGCGATCTGCTCGGGTGTCCAGCCCTCGACGGGGCCGCCGAGCGCGTCCCCCACGGCCGCGCCGACGAGGGCTCCGGTGATGCGTTCATCCAGGGTGAGCGTCGTGGTGGTCGTGCCGGCCGCGAGCGGTTCGGATGTTTTGTGTGCCATGTCGGAATTGTCCACCCGGGGTGACCGGTTCCGTGGCTGCCAGCAGCCCGGCGAGTTCGATGAGATCCGTGCCGGCGAGTCGGGGCAGCGCGCACCCGGCCAGCGTCCGGCAGGCCTCCCGCCACCCCGCGGGCACCGTCGCCGTCCCGCCCAGCGCCCCGGTCAGGGCCCCGGCGAGCGCGGGCGCCGAATCCGCGACCCGGGACAGACAGGCGGCGGCGGGGACGGCCTGGGCGAACTCGCCCCGGGCGGCGGTCGCCAGGGCGAGGGCGACCGGCACGGTCTCGGCCGCGGCGATCCCGTAGCTGTAGACGTGGTCCACGATCTGGTGCTCCAGCACGGGGACGAGCGCGAAGGCACCCGCCGCCTCGTCCGCGAACTCCCGGGCCAGCCGCACGGCGTGGACGGCGTTGCGGGCGATCTCGGTGCCGTCGGGAAGCTGGTCGAGCGCGGCGTTCACCGCCGTGTCGACGTCCGCCCCGGCGAGGGCCTCGGCGATCGCGGCGGCGACGGCGCGCGCGCCGTGCACCCCGTCACCGTCCTGGGTGTACCGGGCGTCGAACTCGGCGAGCTCGGCCGCCGCCGCCGGGTCGCCGGGGTGCACCACCGCGAGCACGGCGGCCCGCACACAGGCCGCGTCGTCGAAGTAGTGCGGATTGTCGTGGCCGGTGGCGGGCGGGCGCAGCCCGGCGGCCAGATTGCCGAGCCCGGCCCGCACGGAGATCCGGGCCCGTAGCGGAAGGACGGCCGACTCCACCTCGGGCGCGCGGGCACTCGCGGCGGCGACCTTCGCCGCCAGCGCGTTCCACGACCGGTCGATCGCGTCCCGCATCCGGTGGCCGGGGGAGAGGCCCGGGGCGTGGTCGGCTGCGGCGGCCAGCACGGTCCGGGCGGCGAACGCGGCCCACTCGGCGTCGTCGGACGGGCCGAGCCGCAGCGGTTCCGGCGGCTGGTTGAGGGCGATGGGCACGGGGAGTGTCGTCGTCGCGTTCTGCTCCGCGAAGGTGTCCAGCTCACGGGTGAGCCGTCTCGTCCACTCCGGCATCCGCGCGGCCCTGTGACGGGCCGCCGGCCACCCGGCGGCGTCGCCGGCGGCCAGCCCGAGCAGCATCCCCTCGATCCTGGCCTGCCTGCCCGGAGCGCCGCGGCTCCCGGCGCCGCTCTCGGCCGCCGGACCGGCGGTGATCCGGATGGCCACGTGCGGGGCGGACTCCGCCGGTGCGGTGGGCGCACCCTGCGGGGCGCGGCGGCCGGCGGTCACCGGGCGTCCTGCCGGCCGCCGGCGGCCGGAGCACCCGGCCCGGTGCGTACGGGGGTGTGCCACACGGCGCCGGACGACTGCGCGCCGGACGGTGTGGGGCCGGCCGTTCCGTGCCACGGGGAGAAGGACGCGGTGACAGGCTCCCGGCCCGGGCCAGGGGGTACCCCCGGCCGGTCCTCCACCTCGTCCGGGGTCAGCAGCTCCGCGATGTCCAGGACGTGGTAGCCCCGCATCGACGGCAGACAGCTGCCCCGCACCGGGCCGATCGCCGCGGCCCAGTCCCGGGGGATCGCCGACGCCCCGTGCAGGGCACCGGCCAGCGCGCCCGCCACGGCGGCCGTGGTGTCGGCGTCCCGGCCCATGTTCACGGCCGTGAGCACCGCCGTACGGAAATCACCGCGTGCCGCCGTGAGGGCGCCGAAGGCCAGGCCCACCGCCTCGGGCGCCAGGTCCGTCCACGGGTAGCCGCCGATCACCACCGCGGAGCGCACCGCTCGTTCCGCGGCCAGCCGGTCCGGATACGAGCGCTGCGCGGCCGTGACCGCGCGGCGCAAGGAGCGGGCCGTCCAGGAGTCCATGGGTACGACCGAGAGTGCCGCGGCGATCACGGAGGCGAGCCCCGCCCCCACCATCGCGGCCGCCACCCCCGCCGCGACCGCCTGCCCGCCGTAGATGCCCTCCCCGTCATGGCTGACACGTCCGTCCACCGCCACCAGGCGGGCGGCCTCGGCGGGCCGGCCCGCCGCGAAGACCCCGAACGGCGCCGCCCGCATCGCGAGACCGTCGCTCCAGGCGTGCCGGTGCTGGGCCGAGATCGGGGCGGCGAGACCGCGCCGCAGATTCTCCAGCGTGCCGCGCTCGCTGAATCCGGCACCCCGGAACGGCCCCTCGTCCAGATCGGCGATCCAGTGGTGCCAGGCCCGTTCGACATGCGAGACGGTGAGCGCCGATCCGTGCCTGGCCAGCAGCAGGCCCGAGAAGATCGCGTACTCGGTGTCGTCGGTCCCGGCCGGATCGTCGCTGACGAAGCCCTCGATACGGCCCCAGCGGCGGCGGATCTCGGACGGGCGCATGTTCTCCGCCGGGGCGCCGAGCGCGTCCCCCACCGCGAGTCCCAGCAACGCCCCCCGGGCCCGGTCACCCGTGCCGGGGCCCGGACCATCCGCCATGAGCTCCATCGTGTCGCCCTTCGCTCGCACCCGTGAAAACCGGATATGTGAGGTTTGCCCACTCCTGTCGAAGAGAGGCGCGCATTTCGTACAAATCGGCCGCCTGGGTGACGCCCCCGCAGTAGGTAAGTTCGGCCTTCCTTGCTGGCGGGAGGCGGTTTTCGTGCGTACTTTCGACGGTGCGGAGCGGAGGAGGACATGGGGCCCGCTCCCGGAAAAGGGGAGAGCTGTGTCCATCATCGAGACCGACGCCGTACTGCACGAGGCCCACCGCGACAACCACACCCACCGTGACGTCAACGGCGGCTGGCTGCGGCCCGCGGTGTTCGGTGCCATGGACGGTCTCGTCTCCAACCTCGCCCTCATGACGGGCGTCGCCGGAGGGGCGGTCTCCCAGCAGACCATCGTCATCACGGGCCTCGCGGGCCTCGCCGCCGGTGCGTTCTCGATGGCCGCGGGGGAGTACACCTCCGTCGCCTCGCAGCGCGAACTCGTCGAGGCCGAGCTCGCCGTCGAGCGGCGTGAGCTGCGCAAACACCCCAAGGACGAGATGCGGGAGCTCGCCGCGCTCTACGAATCCCGCGGGGTCGAGCCCGCGCTCGCCCAGGAAGTCGCGCGGCAGCTGTCCAGGGACCCTGAGCAGGCACTCGAGATACACGCCCGCGAGGAGCTGGGCATCGACCCGGGAGACCTGCCCTCGCCGCTCGTCGCCGCCCTGTCCTCCTTCGGGGCCTTCGCGCTGGGCGCCCTGCTGCCCCTGCTGCCGTATCTGCTCGGCGCCGGCCAGATGTGGCCCGCCGTGCTGCTCGCCCTGGCCGGCCTGTTCGGCTGCGGGGCGGTGGTCGCCCGGGTGACGGCACGCACCTGGTGGTTCAGCGGACTGCGCCAGCTCGTGCTCGGCGGGGCCGCCGCGGCGATCACGTACGGTCTGGGTGCGCTGTTCGGTGTGGCCGCCGGCTGAGCCCCGAGAGGGGGCGTCCGGTAGGCCCGGGCGCGCCGGGCGGGACTTCCCCGGCACCCCGCGGTGTTGCACGGGTGTGACGTACGTCTTGACGCCCGTCACTGGGCGGATGGGGTAGGGCCACCGTAAAATGAGACGCTATGCAGTGCTGCACATAAGTAGCCGTTACTCGGCGGTTTCGATTCCATGACCGCCGGGCAAGAGCCGTAGACACTCGCGGGCAACGACGCCCGCTCTCTGCGGTCTCCCCGGACGGTGATCCACAAGGATCCGTCCGATCGTGACCCACCCGCACCACGGCTCCGTGGTGTCCGCATGTTGGAACGGGCTATCCGCTTTTTGAGAAGCGTTCCATCATGTAACCTGCACGAAATTTCGCAGAGGGCCAGCGTCGTCCCTCGGCACAGCACATGCCACGACGACGACGGGAGAGCCAATGCGTTCCGACGCCTGGTCGCCCATGGACGGTCGCCCTGTCCAGCAGGGGATGTACGACCCCCGTAACGAGCACGACGCCTGTGGCGTCGGGTTCGTGGCCACTCTGACCGGTGTGGCCAGCCATGAGCTGGTCGAGCAGGCGCTGACCGTATTGCGCAACCTCGAACACCGCGGCGCCACAGGATCCGAGCCCGACTCGGGTGACGGCGCCGGCATTCTCCTTCAGGTCCCGGACGCCTTCCTCCGCGAAGAGGCCGGGTTCGAGCTCCCCGAGGCCGGCTCCTATGCCGTAGGCATCGCCTTCCTGCCCGCGGAGGACTCCACCGACTCCGTCAAGCAGATCGAGAAGATCGCCGCCGAAGAGGGCCTCGACGTCCTCGGCTGGCGCCAGGTCCCGGTCACGCCGGACATCCTCGGCAACGGCGCCCGCGCCGTCATGCCGGAGTTCCGCCAGCTGATCGTCGCCGACGGTACGAGCACCGGCATCGCGCTGGACCGCAAGGCGTTCGTCCTGCGCAAGCGCGCCGAGCGTGAGGCCGGGGTGTACTTCCCCTCGCTCTCCGCACGCACGATCGTCTACAAGGGCATGCTCACCACCGGGCAGCTTGAGCCGTTCTTCCCGGACCTCTCCGACCGCCGCTTCGCCACCACGGTCGCCCTGGTCCACTCCCGCTTCTCCACCAACACCTTCCCCAGCTGGCCGCTCGCCCACCCGTACCGTTTCGTCGCGCACAACGGCGAGATCAACACGGTCAAGGGCAACCGCAACTGGATGAAGGCCCGCGAGTCCCAGCTCGCCTCCAGCCTCTTCGGCGACGCGCAGCTCGACCGCATCTTCCCCGTCTGCACCCCGGACGCCTCCGACTCCGCCTCCTTCGACGAGGTCCTGGAGCTGCTCCACCTCGGCGGCCGCTCGCTGCCGCACTCGGTGCTGATGATGGTCCCCGAGGCGTGGGAGAACCACGCGTCCATGGAGCCGGCCCGCCGAGCCTTCTACCAGTACCACTCCACGATGATGGAGCCCTGGGACGGCCCGGCCTGTGTCACCTTCACCGACGGCGTCCAGGTCGGCGCGGTCCTCGACCGCAACGGTCTGCGCCCCGGCCGCTACTGGGTCACCGACGACGGCCTCGTCGTCCTCTCCTCCGAGGTCGGCGTCCTGGACATCGACCCGGCCAAGGTCGTCCGCAAGGGCCGCCTCCAGCCCGGCAAGATGTTCCTCGTCGACACCGCCGAGCACCGCATCATCGAGGACGACGAGATCAAGGCGTCCCTGGCCGCCGAGAACCCGTACGAGGAGTGGCTGGAAACCGGCGAGATCGAGCTCGAGGACCTCCCCGAGCGCGAGCACATCGTCCACACCCACGCCTCGGTCACCCGCCGGCAGCAGACCTTCGGCTACACCGAGGAGGAGCTCCGCGTCCTCCTCGCGCCGATGGCCCGCACCGCCGGTGAACCCCTCGGCTCCATGGGCACCGACTCGCCGATCGCGGCGCTCTCCGAGCGCCCCCGGCTGCTCTTCGACTACTTCACCCAGCTGTTCGCCCAGGTCACCAACCCGCCGCTGGACGCCATCCGCGAGGAGCTCGTCACCTCGCTGCGCTCCACGCTCGGCCCCGCGGGCAACATCCTGGAGCCGACCGCCGCCGCGTGCCGCAGCGTCACGCTGCCCTTCCCGGTGATCGACAACGATGAGCTGGCCAAGCTCATACACATCAACGCCGACGGCGACATGCCGGGCATGAAGGCCGCCACGCTGTCCGGCCTCTACCGCGTCAGCGGCGGCGGCGAGGCCCTCGCCGCCCGGATCGAGCAGATCACCAACGAGGTCGACGCCGCCATCGAGGACGGCGCCCGCCTCATCGTCCTGTCCGACCGGCACTCCGACGCCGAGCACGCACCGATCCCCTCGCTGCTGCTCACCTCGGCCGTCCACCACCACCTCATCCGTACCAAGCAGCGCACCCAGGTGGGCCTGCTGGTCGAGGCCGGCGACGTCCGCGAGGTCCACCACGTCGCGCTGCTCATCGGTTACGGTGCCGCCGCCGTCAACCCGTACCTCGCGATGGAGTCCGTCGAGGACCTCGTCCGCGCCGGTACGTTCATCGAGGGCATCGAGCCCGAGCTGGCCATCCGCAACCTGATCTACGCCCTCGGCAAGGGCGTCCTGAAGGTCATGTCGAAGATGGGCATCTCGACCGTCGCCTCCTACCGTGGCGCCCAGGTCTTCGAGGCCGTCGGCCTCGACGAGGCCTTCGTCGCCCAGTACTTCAACGGCACCGCCACCAAGATCGGCGGCGCCGGACTCGACGTCGTCGCCAAGGAGGTCGCCGCCCGGCACACCAAGGCGTACCCCGCCTCCGGCATCTCCGCCTCGCACCGCGCGCTGGAGATCGGCGGCGAGTACCAGTGGCGCCGCGAGGGCGAGCCGCACCTGTTCGACCCGGAGACGGTCTTCCGCCTCCAGCACGCCACCCGCAACCGCCGGTACGACATCTTCAAGAAGTACACCGGCCGGGTCAACGAGCAGTCCGAGCGCCTCATGACGCTCCGCGGCCTGTTCGGCTTCAAGAGCGGCCGCGAGCCGATCTCCATCGACGAGGTCGAGTCCGCCGCCGACATCGTCAAGCGCTTCTCCACCGGCGCCATGTCGTACGGCTCCATCTCCCAGGAGGCGCACGAGACGCTCGCCATCGCCATGAACCAGCTGGGCGGCAAGTCCAACACCGGTGAGGGCGGCGAGGACGCCGAGCGTCTCTACGACCCGGCGCGTCGCTCGTCCATCAAGCAGGTCGCCTCCGGCCGCTTCGGTGTCACCAGCGAGTACCTGGTCAACGCGGACGACATCCAGATCAAGATGGCGCAGGGCGCCAAGCCCGGCGAGGGCGGCCAGCTGCCCGGCCACAAGGTCTACCCGTGGGTGGCCAAGACCCGGCACTCCACCCCGGGTGTCGGCCTGATCTCGCCCCCGCCGCACCACGACATCTACTCCATCGAGGACCTGGCTCAGCTGATCCACGACCTCAAGAACGCCAACCCGGCGGCCCGCGTCCACGTGAAGCTGGTCTCCGAGGTAGGCGTCGGAACGGTCGCCGCGGGTGTCTCCAAGGCACACGCGGACGTCGTCCTCATCTCCGGCCACGACGGCGGTACGGGCGCCTCGCCGCTCACCTCGCTCAAGCACGCGGGCGGCCCCTGGGAGCTCGGCCTCGCCGAGACCCAGCAGACCCTGCTGCTCAACGGCCTGCGCGACCGCATCGTCGTCCAGACCGACGGTCAGCTCAAGACCGGCCGCGACGTCGTCATCGCCGCGCTGCTGGGCGCCGAGGAGTTCGGTTTCGCGACCGCGCCGCTCGTCGTCTCCGGCTGCGTCATGATGCGCGTCTGCCACCTGGACACCTGTCCGGTCGGCATCGCCACCCAGAACCCCGTCCTGCGCGACCGGTTCTCCGGCAAGGCCGAATACATCGTCAACTTCTTCGAGTTCATCGCCGAAGAGGTCCGCGAGATCCTCGCCGAGCTCGGCTTCCGCACGATCGAGGAGGCCGTCGGCCACGCCGAACTCCTCGACACCGAGCGGGCCGTCACCCACTGGAAGGCGCAGGGCCTCGACCTCGAGCCCCTCTTCTACGTGCCCGAGCTCCCCGAGGGCGCGGTGCGCCACCAGATCGCCGAGCAGGACCACGGCCTGGCCAAGGCACTCGACAACGAGCTGATCAAGCTCGCCGCCGACGCCCTGGGCGCCGACAGCGCCGAGGCCGCACAGCCCGTACGAGCGCAGATCGCGATCCGCAACATCAACCGGACCGTCGGCACCATGCTCGGCCACGAGGTGACCAAGAAGTTCGGCGGTGCGGGTCTGCCCGACGACACCATCGACATCACCTTCACCGGGTCCGCGGGCCAGTCCTTCGGCGCCTTCGTACCGCGCGGTGTGACGCTGCGCCTGGAGGGCGACGCCAACGACTACGTCGGCAAGGGCCTCTCCGGCGGCCGCGTCATCGTCCGCCCGGACCGCGGCGCCGACCACCTCGCCGAGTACTCCACCATCGCCGGCAACACCATCGGCTACGGTGCGACCGGCGGCGAGCTGTTCCTCCGCGGCCGGACCGGCGAGCGCTTCTGCGTCCGCAACTCCGGTGCCACGGTCGTCTCGGAGGGCGTGGGCGACCACGGCTGCGAGTACATGACCGGCGGTCACGCGGTCGTCCTCGGTGAGACGGGACGCAACTTCGCCGCGGGCATGTCCGGCGGTGTCGCGTACGTCATCGACCTCGACCTCGACAACGTCAACACCGGCAACATCGGCGCCGTCGAGACCCTCGACGACACCGACACGCAGTGGCTGCACGACGTCGTGCGCCGCCACCAGGAGGAGACCGGCTCCACGGTCGCCGAGAAGCTGCTGGCCGACTGGGACACCGCGGCCGCCCGCTTCAGCAAGATCATCCCGTCCACCTACAAGGCAGTGCTCGCCGCCAAGGACGCCGCTGAGCTCGCCGGTCTCTCCGAGCAGGAGACCACCGAGAAGATGATGGAGGCGGCGACCAATGGCTGACCCCAAGGGCTTCCTGACCACCGGACGCGAGGTCGCCAAGACCCGCCCCGTCGGCGAGCGTGTCAAGGACTGGAACGAGGTCTACGTTCCGGGATCGCTGCTGCCGATCATCAGCAAGCAGGCCGGCCGCTGCATGGACTGCGGCATCCCGTTCTGCCACAACGGCTGTCCGCTCGGAAATCTCATCCCCGAGTGGAACGACTACGCCTACCGCGAGGACTGGTCGGCGGCGTCCGAGCGCCTGCACGCCACGAACAACTTCCCGGAGTTCACGGGCCGCCTGTGCCCCGCTCCGTGCGAGTCGGCGTGCGTCCTCGGCATCAACCAGCCGGCCGTCACCATCAAGAACGTCGAAGTCAGCATCATCGACAAGGCGTGGGACAGCGGCGACGTCACCCCGCAGCCGCCCGAGCGCCTCTCCGGCAAGACCGTCGCCGTCATCGGCTCGGGCCCGGCCGGCCTCGCCGCCGCCCAGCAGCTGACCCGCGCCGGCCACACGGTCGCCGTCTTCGAGCGCGCGGACCGCATCGGAGGCCTCCTCCGCTACGGCATCCCCGAGTTCAAGATGGAGAAGTCGCACATCAACCGCCGCATCGAGCAGATGCGCGCCGAAGGCACCAAGTTCCGCACGGAGGTGGAGATCGGCAAGGACATCGACGCCGCCAAGCTCCGCCGCCGCTACGACGCCGTCGTCATCGCGGCCGGTGCCACCGTCTCCCGCGACCTGCCCGTCCCGGGCCGCGAGCTGAACGGCGTGCACTTCGCCATGGAGTACCTCCCGCTCGCCAACAAGGTGCAGGAGGGCGACCTGACGGTCTCCCCGATCACCGCCGAGGGCAAGCACGTCGTCGTCATCGGCGGCGGCGACACCGGCGCCGACTGCGTCGGCACCGCCCACCGGCAGGGCGCGGCCTCCGTCACCCAGCTGGAGATCATGCCGCAGCCGGGCGAGGAGCGTAACGCCAACCAGCCCTGGCCGACCTTCCCGATGCTCTACAAGGTCACCTCCGCGCACGAGGAGGGCGGCGAGCGGCTCTACTCCGTCTCCACCACCCACTTCGAGGGCGACGAGGACGGCAACGTCCAGTCCCTGCACCTCATCGAGGTGGAGTTCAAGGACGGCAAGCTGGAGCAGAAGGCCGGCACCGAGCGCGTCATCCCGGCCCAGCTCGTCACCCTGGCCATGGGCTTCACCGGCACGGACCAGGCCAACGGCCTCGTCCAGCAGTTCGGCCTCGAGCTCGACGAGCGCGGCAACGTCGCGCGCGACGAGGACTACGCGACCAACGTCGACGGCGTCTACGTCGCCGGTGACGCGGGCCGCGGCCAGTCCCTCATCGTGTGGGCCATCGCCGAGGGCCGCTCCGCGGCCCGCGGTGTGGACCGCTTCCTGACCGGGACCAGCGCACTGCACGCCCCGATCCGCCCGACGGACCGTTCCCTGATGGTCTGATCACGGCACACAGACGTCCCGTACAACGGCGTACGGAACTGAACGCGGCGCTCGCCCCGTCCCCGACCGGACAAGGGCGGGCGCTGCGGCGCGTCCGGGTCAGCTGACCAGTGCCAGCGCGGACACGGCGGCCAGGGTGCCCGTCACCGACAGCACCAGACCGGTGATCAGGAACCGGCCCATGTCGATCCGCGTCCCGTGCCAGCGGCACCGCTCGAACCACAGCAGCGTCGCCAAGGACGCCCACGGGGTGACGAGCGGCCCCACGTTCACGCCGATCAGCAGAGCCAGCAACTGCTCGTGGTTCCCGACCGGGATGACCGCCTCGCCCGCCAGATAGGCCGGCAGGTTGTTCAGGACGTTCGACAGCCCCGCCCCCACCGCCGCCGACCGCAGCATCCCCAGGAAGCCGTTGTCCGAGCCGAGCGCGGACTCCAGCAGCTCGTGCAGGCCGTGCGCGTTGACGGTCTCGACCACCAGGAACATCCCCGGGACCAGCACCAGCAGCCGCCACGGCACCAGGGACAGCCGCAGCTCCTGCCTGCGCCGCACGGCGAACGCCACCACGACGACCACCATCGCGGTCAGCGAAGCCGACCAGAGCGGAACGTCCGCGACCAGGATCGCCAGCAGGAAGCCCGCACAGGCCACCGAGCAGATCCGCAGCAGGACGGGGTCCTCGGCCACCGGAGGTCCCGGTGGGGAGTACCGGTCCGCGCCGCGCCGGCCACGCCGCCAGTAGAAGACCCACAGGCAGACCGCCGTCATGGCGATCGACGCTAGCTGGGGCAGCCACATCACCGCGGCGAGACCGGAAGGCGAGAGCGCCACCCGGTCCGCCGCCAGCAGATTCGTCAGATTCGAGACCGGCAGCAGCAGACTCGCGGTGTTGGCGAGCCATACCGTGGTCATCGCCAGGGGCACCGCCGCGATCCCCACCCGGGCGGCCAGCGCCAGCATGACCGGGGTGAGCAGCACCGCCGTGGTGTCCAGATTCAGCGTGATCGTGGTGAGCGAGGCGAACAGCACGCACAGCCCGAAGAGCAGCGGATACCGTCCCCGCCCCGCCCGCGCCACCCAGGCCGACACCACGTCGAAGACCTGCGCCCGGCCCGTCAGTTCCGCCATCACGATCACGGTGCCCAGGAACACCACCAGCGGCCCTACGCGCCGCATCTCCTCCGCGGCGGGACCCGAGGGCAGCAGCCCGGTAGCCACCGCGAGCAGCCCCAGGGCCAGCAGGCCGCCCGCGAGCCAGTCGAGCGGGTGCAGCCGCCGGACGAACCCGCCCGGCCCGTCACCGGGGCCGTCGTCCCCGGAGCCCCCGGACCCCGATCCTGAGAAATCTCTCACCATGGGACGATAATCCCAGAAGGTGGAATCAGTTCTGGGACCTGTGAGGCCGGCCGTCAGGCCGCCCCGGTCAGAGCTGCCGTCCGTACGGCGACCACCGCGGCCAGCAGCACGACCAGGACCGCCCCGCCCGCCAGTTGGGTCGCGGACGTCCGCAGCTTCGCCGGCGCGTACGCGAGCCCGTAGGTCACCAGACCACCGGTCAGCAGCCCGCCGAGGTGCCCCTCCCACGAGGTGAACGCGGCGGAGATGACCATCCAGAGCAGGAAGCCCGCCATGAAGCGGTTGACCGCCCGCATGTCCCGGCCCAGACGCCGATTGATGACGTAGAAGGACGCCGCCAGACCGAAGATCGCGCCCGAGGCGCCGACCGCCGTCGTCTCCGGCGAGACGAGGTACACCAGCACCGAACCGCCCACCGCGGACAGCAGATACAGCGCCAGATACCGCGCCCGGCCGAGCTGGCCCTCCACGACCCGGCCGAGATTCCACAGTGCGAGCATGTTGAAGACCAGGTGCATCACACCGAACGACGCGTCGGGCGGCAGGTGCAGGAAGGCACCCGTCAGCAGCCGGTACCACTCCCCGTCGGCCACCCCGGTCAGCTCGAAGCCCGGATAGGTCTCGCCCTTGTAGTAGTACTGCCCGCCCGACGGGTCGACCAGCACCGCCCCCAGCATCCCGAACCGGTCCACCGTCTCGGACCTGACCACCTCGACCACGTACGCCACGATGTTCAGCGTCATCAGCACATACGTCACGATCGGCGCCGCGGCGCCCGTCACCGCACCGCCGAACAGCGAACGGGCCTGGCGGACCGAACGCTGCCCCTCCTTGACGCACTCCACGCAGTGGTGCCCGACCGACGCCTCACGCATGCAGTCGGGGCAGATGTAGCGGTCGCAGCGCGTGCAGCTCACATACGTCTCGTAGGACGGGTGGCGATAACACGTGGTGGCGGCGGCCTCCATGGCCGGCTCCTTCATTCGTGGACGGGGAGGAGCGCCGCAGGGGGCGGCGGCGCTCAAGATAGCGAACGCAGGTGAAGGGCGGCACACCTGGGTGCCGGGGTGCCATACGCCCGGAACTCCCGCAGCCACCAGGGCGGAAGCCCGCGGCCGGACGGGAGAACCGCATGACCGGCTCCGCAGGTCCGCCTATCGGTCTCCAGGCACACGACCGATGCGACGCGGTGGCGTCCGATCCGGTGAAGCTCGACGAAACACGACAGAAGATGTCCTGATTACGCGGTTCGATGGCACGCATGACATCGAGCGCGACACCGAGTTCATGGCAGGACTTCCGCGCGGCGGAGCCCGCCTTCGCCGACACCGTGCGGAAACGGTTCCAGCAGTACAAGCACCACGTCCTCGCGACCGTGCGCGCGGACGGATCACCCCGGGTCACCGGCCTGGAGGTGGAGTTCCGCATGGACGCGCTGTGGTTCGGCATGATGCCGAACTCCCGCAAGGCGCTGGATCTGCGGCGCGACCCGCGCTTCGCCATCCAGGCCAACCCGGGGCCGGACGCGGAGATGGCCGACGGAGACATCCGTGTTTCCGGGCGGGCGGTGGAGGTCACCGACGCCGCCGTGCTGGCCCGCTTCGTCGACGAGGTGACACCTCCGGAGCCCTTCCTGCTCTTCCGCGCCGACCCCGCGGAGGTGGTCCGCACCGGGCTCGACGGCGACGACCTCGTCGTACAGGTCTGGCGCCCCGGCCACCCCCTGCGCACCCTGCGCAGGGGAGCCGACGACAGTCCCGTCCGCGAGTCGTGACGCCCTGACCTGCGGCCACGCTGCCGGGCGCCGCGTGGCCGGGCGGACAATGGGGGAGTGCCCACCAAGAAGAAGCCCACGGCGGCCTCCCGGCCCGAGCGCCGCCCCGAACTGCTGGCCATCGCCGCACAGGTCTTCGCCGCACAGGGATACGACGCCACCACCGTCCGCAGGATCGCGGACGAGGCCGGGATGCTCGCAGGCAGCCTCTACCACCACTTCGATTCGAAGGAGTCGATGGTCGACGAGATCCTCTCGGCCTTCCTGTCCGGGCTGCGGACCGCGTACGACACCGTGCTCGACGCCGGGCTCGGCCCCCGGGAAACGCTCGAGGCGCTGGTCACCGAGTCCTTCCACCACATCGGACGGAACAGGGCCGCCGCCGCCATCTACCGGACGGAGGCCGCGCACCTCGCCACCCGGCCCGGCTTCCAGTACCTCACCGAAGCGCGGCCGGTGTTCGAGCAGGCCCTGAGCCGCACGCTGGAGCGCGGCCTCGCCGGCGGGGCGTTCCGGGTGGATCTGGACACCCGGCTCACCTGCCGTTTCATCCGCGACGCGGTCTGGGGCGCGGCGTCCTGGGGCGGGCCCGGCGTCGGCCATGACCCCGCGGACCTCGCCCGCCAGTACCTCGCGCTCCTGCTGGACGGCCTCACGCCCCGCACCTGACGCCCGCCGGAGCCCCGGCGCGGCCATGTCCGCCCCGGTGGCACCTGTTCGGCGTAACCCCTGCCGCGGATCCGGCCGCCCCGCGGCGGGCGACCGAGGGCGCGCATGTACGGCATCCGGGTGAAACCGGCTCCCGCGCGAGGGCGGCCTGGGACCTGCCGGACCGTCCCGGACGACTCCGCGGAAGGAGAAGTTCCGCCACCGCCCGCCACCCGGCGAAGGGCGCGCAGCCCTTGGGGGAACAGAGCGGGAAGCATCCGGGAACGATTTCGGAACCCGCCGTGAACGGTCCCCGCCGCCGGGCCGGCCGACAGACTTCTCGGCGCGCCGAGGCGGAGTGATCTGCCGCCCGCCGACAGAACGTGCTACGGTTGCCGAGTTGCAGTTTTGGTACCCATGAACTTTATGTGCGCCTGACGGGAACCCTCCTCAGGCGCTTTATTGTTTTCCGGCTTTCTCCGGATGGGGCTCAATGCGGCGACTTGGAATTCGTAAAGTGCGGATTTCCGGCACTGCACCTCTTTTAGGAGAATGACATGGCTACTGGAACCGTGAAGTGGTTCAACTCGGAAAAGGGCTTCGGCTTCATCGAGCAGGACGGCGGCGGCGCCGACGTCTTCGCCCACTACTCCAACATCGCCACCCAGGGCTTCCGTGAGCTCCAGGAGGGCCAGAAGGTCTCCTTCGACGTCACGCAGGGCCAGAAGGGCCCGCAGGCGGAGAACATCGTCCCGGCCTAATTGCCGGACGCGTACCTCGCAGCCGGGGCCCGCACCGTGAAGGC
>NZ_JBHWZS010000149.1:0-19970 GCF_042728155.1 Streptomyces sp. NPDC060209 | reverse complement strand
CCGGAACTCCGGTGGGCGCCCCGACGTGTTGACGCGTCGGGGTGGTGGTGCCGTGCACCGAGACCGTCGTACCAATCAAGTGCAACAGTATTGCTGTCTCACTGGTGGTGTGAAAGTCTCCGGCACCATCGAAGCGCGTCAATTCCCTCCGGTGCGGGCCCGTGCGGTCCGGCCGACGGCGACAGGAGACGGCCGTGACCACGATCCTGCGAATCCCCACCAAGACCGACCGGCTCACCCTGCCGGCCCTGCTGGCGCGCAACGCCGAGGACCACGGGGACCTGCCCGCCCTCTCATGGCAGAGCCCGGACGACGGCGACGGATGGACCACCCTGACCTGGCGGCAGGTGCGCCGCGAGGCCGCGGTACTCGCCGCCGGGTATTCCGCCCACGGCGTCGCACGCGGCCAGCAGGTCCTCATGATGATGGGCAACCGCCCCGAACACTGGCTCAGCGACCTGGCCCTCACCCACCTGGGCGCGGTACCGGTCACCGTGTACGGCACCGCCGCCCCCGGGCAGATCGCTCACATCGCCCGGCACAGCGGCGCCCGGCTGGCTGTCGTCGAAGGCGCGCGGGAACGCGAGCGCTGGGAGCCCCTCCTCGCGGACGCCACCGTCCCCCTGGAGGCGCTCCTCGTCGTGGAGCCGGAGGGCGCAGGTGACGGTCCGACGTACGCCTCCCTGTACGCAATCGGACAACAGGCCTACGACGAGGAGGAGTTCGAGGCTGCCTGGCGGGCCTCGGGCGCCGACGACCCGCTCACGGTCGTCTACACCTCGGGCACCACCGGCGACCCGAAGGCCGTGCCCCTGACCCACCGCAGCGTGGTCGTCAACGCGCTGGCCCTGGACCGGGTGGTGGAGCTGCCGGACCACGTCGCGCACATCTGCTACCTGCCCTTCGCCCACATCGCCGAGCGGATGCTCGGCATCTACCTGCCGGTCTTCCGCGCCTCGCACGTCCATCTCTGCGCCGAGACGGCGGCCGTCGCAGCGGCTGCCCGCACTCTGCACCCCGCCCAGTTCTTCGGGGTCCCCCGGGTGTGGGAGAAGCTCGCGGCCTCCGTCAAGGCCGCGCTCGCCACCCTGCCCGAGGAGCAGCGGGCCGCGATCGAGGCGGCCGGGGAAACGGCCCGCGAGCACGTGGCCTTCCGCGAGCGGGGTGAACAGCCCCCCGCGGAGCTGGAGACCGCCTACCGCCGCGCCAAGGAGACGGTCCTGGACCCGGTGCTCTCCCTCGCCGGCTTCGAACGGCTGGTGTGGACGGCCAGTGCCTCCGCACCCATGCCGCTGGACGTGGTGCGCTTCTGGGCAGGCTTCGGCATCGTCGTCATGGACGCCTGGGGACTCACCGAGACCGTCGGGGTGTTCACCACCAACAGCCCCTCCGCGTTCCGTCTCGGCTCGGTCGGCAGGCCGCTGGGCGGGCTGGAGGTGAGGATCGCCGAGGACGGCGAGATCCTGGTCCGGGGAGAGACCGTGTTCCGGGGCTATCTGCGCGCCGACGGCACCGTGGAACGGGCTCTGGACGAGGACGGCTGGTTCGCGACAGGCGACATCGGACGCCTGGACGAGGACGGCTTCCTCTGGCTCACCGACCGCAAGAAGGAAATGATCATCACCTCGACCGGGAAGAACGTCTCCCCGGCACTGGTGGAGAACGCACTCAAGGAACACCCGCTGATCGGACAGGCGTTCGTCCACGGTGACGGACACTCCTATCTGGTGGCGCTCCTCGTACTGGACGCGGAGATGGCACCCGCCTGGGCGGCGGCCCGCGGTATCGAGGGCGACCCTGCCACCCGCCCCGAGGTGCAGGAGGAGATCGCACGTGCCGTAGAGGCCGCGAACGCCCGGCTGAACCGCACCGAGCAGATCAAGCGCTACCGGCTGCTGATGCGGGAGTGGGGCCCGGAGACCGGTGAACTGACCCCCTCACTGAAGCTCCGCCGCCGGGTCATCCGCGACCGCTACAGCGAAGTCCTCGACGGGCTGTACACGGAGGGCGGGGCCTGAGCGACGGGCCGTTGTCGGTGGCGGCCCGTACCGTGGGTGCATGTCGGGGATCACGTATGTGCAGGGGGACGCCACCGCGCCCCAGGGCAAGGGCGTCAAGCTGATCGTGCACGTGTGCAACGATCTGGGTGGCTGGGGCAAGGGCTTCGTCCTGGCCGTGTCCCGCCGCTGGTCCGGGCCCGAAGCCGCCTACCGGCGCTGGCACCGCGAGCGCGCGGGCAACGACTTCGGGCTGGGAGCCGTGCAGTTCGTCCAGGTCGAGCCGTACGTCTGGGTGGCGAACGTGGTGGGCCAGCGGGGGATACGCACGGGCAGCAAGGGCGTTCCGGTGCGCTACGAGGCGATCGACGAGGGGCTGCGGGAGGTGGCGGTGCGGGCCGCCGAGCTGGGCGCGTCGGTGCACATGCCGAGGATCGGCTGCGGCCTGGCGGGCGGCACCTGGTCCAGGGTCGAACCGCTCGTCACCGAGCGGCTGGTGAACCGCGGTATCGACGTCACGGTCTACGACTACGGGTGAGGGCCGCCGACCGGGTGCCCCCGGACCGGAGCCAGGGCACCCGGGTCGCTCTCAGAGGCCGTAGCTCTTGCCGATGATGTCGCGCTGGATCTCACTCGTGCCGCCGTACACCGTCGACACGACGGCCGCCCGCAGATGGCGCTCCATGTCGTACTCGGTCGCGTAGCCGTAGCCGCCCATCATCTGCATGCCCTCCAGGGCCGCGTGCCGGGCCGTCTCGGTCGCCTTGAGCTTCGCCATGGACGCCTCCCGCGGGAACAGCTTCTCCGGCTCGGCGTCGCAGGCCGCCGCCACGTCGAAGACCATCAGCCGGGCGCACTCGATCTCGGTCGCCAGGTCGGCCAAGCGGTGCCGCAGGGCCTGGAAGGAGCCGACCGGGCGGCCGAACTGCTCGCGTCCGCGCACGTACGCGACGGTGTCCTCCAGGATCCGCTCGGCCAGACCCAGCATGTTCGCCGCGAGGAAGAGCCGCTCCGCGTTGAGACCGGCCATCAGCTGGGTCCAGGCGCGGTCTGCCGTGCCGATCACGGCGTCGGCCGGCAGCCTGACATCCGTGAGGAAGACGTCGTTGACCTCACGGCCACCCATGGTCTCGATGGGCCGTATGCCGATCCCCGGCGTTCCGGCCGGGACATGGAACATGGTCAGCCCCTCGTGCTTCGCGCCGCCCGCGTCGGTCCGGGCCACCAGCAGGATGTGCTCGGCCAGATGCGCGTTGGAGATCCACGTCTTGTGACCGTTGACCAGCCAGCCGCCGTCCGGCGTCCGTTCCGCCTTGCACCGCAGCGCCGCCACGTCGGATCCGGCCTCCGGCTCCGACATCGCGATGGACAGCACCTGGCCGGCCACCGCACCACCGATCGCCGCCTTGCACTGGGCCTCGCTGCCGAAGCGCTCGTACGCCTTCGCCGTGATCACCGATGTGATGAACCCGCCCGCCGGTACGAGGCCGCGTGCGGTCTCCCGCAGGAAGAGGCAGGCGTCCGTCATCCCGCCGCCCGAGCCCCCGTAGGCCTCGGGCAGGCACACTCCGAGCCAGCCGAGCTCCGCCAGCCGGGCGTAGAGCGACGGGGCGTGCGGACCGCCCGCCTCCGCGGCCAGTGCGTCGCGCTGCTCGCGCGTGCCGCACTCGCGCCGGGCGAAGTCGCGCAGGGAGGTGACGAATGCCCGCTGCTCGGGGGAGAGCGATCGCGGGAGGGCGTGGACTGTGGACATGCGAGACCTCCGGAGGAGAGAGTTACAAAGAGACGAACCAGGTAACACCGTTGCGGTTTCTATATGGTTGAGTGGTGGCAACGGACGGGGAGGGCTCATGGCGGCACCGGGTACCAACGAGACGCTGCTGGCCAGGGCGCTCGTCGAGACGCCACCGTCCGACGCGCTGAGCGAACAGATCCTGGACGCGGCACGCGAGCAGTTCGTGACCTTCGGGCTGCGCCGCTCGACCGTCGACGACGTCGCCAAGCGCGCCAAGGTCTCGCGCGTCACCGTGTACCGCCGGATCGGCAACAAGGACAGCCTGGTCTCGGCCTGCCTGCTGCGGGAGTACCGCAGATTCGTGGTGGACGTGGACGAGGCGGTGGCCGCGCTGCCCACCATGGAGGACCGGCTCGTCGCCGGCTTCGTCACCGTCCTCAAGCACATCCGTGAACACCCGCTGGTGGGCGGACTGCTGAGGCTGGAGCCGGAGATCATGCTCCCCTTCCTCACGCTGGAGAGCGGCCCGGCCTTCCTCGCGATGCGCGGATATCTGGCCGACCGGCTCCGCCACGCCCAGCGCGCCGAGGGGCGGCCGGAGACGGACCCGACACCGGTCGCCGAACTGATGGTGCGGATCACCGTCTCCTTCCTCCTCAATCCGGTGAGCTGCTTCGAACTGGACGACGACGAGCAGGTGCGGGCCTTCGCCCACCGCTATCTGGTGCCGCTGCTCAGCGCCGGGTGACCCCGGTCAGAAGCGGGCGTGCAGCTTCCTGCCCAGCTCGACCGCCCGGGCGACCTTCTCCCGCGGCGTCGCGAACGACGTCAGGTCCACCGCCGGTGCGAAGCGCCGGACGGTGACCGAGTGCGGCGCCGCGAAGGCACGCAGCCCCTCATCGCCGTGGATCCGCCCGTACCCCGACTCGCCCGCACCGCCGAACGGCAGTGACGGGATCGCGGCGAAGCCGAGCACCGAGTTCACCGACACGGCGCCCGAGCCGAGGCGTTCGGCCAGCGCGAGCCCCGCCGCCCGTGAACGGGTGAACACGGCGGCGCCCAGCGAGTACGCCGACGCGTTGGCCCGTTCCACGGCCTCGTCCATGTCCCGTACCGGGTTCACCACGACGACGGGGCCGAAGGTCTCCTCCGTCACGGCCGGCGAGTCCTCCGGCACTCCCGACAGCACCACCGGCCCGAGCACACGGGCCCGCAGGGCGTCGGGCCCGCCCAGCCTGGCCGTGCCGCCGTCCACCAGAGCCTGCTTCACATGGCGTTCCACCACGCCGAGCTGGGACGGCAGGGTGAGCGGGCCGTAGGCGTCGCCGGGCTCCAGCGCCCGCGCCCGGCTCACGATGCGTGAGCACAGGGCCTCGTGCACCGACGCCTCCGCGTAGACCCGCTCCACCCCGGCGCAGGTCTGGCCGGCGTTGCCCATGGCGCCCCACACGATCGCGTCGGCCGCCGCGTCCAGGTCGGCGTCCGCCGCGACCAGCACCGCGTCCTTGCCCCCGCACTCGGCGAGCAGCGGCGTGAGCGTCGCCGCGCAGGCGGCCGCGACCTTGCGGGCGGTGCCGGGCGAGCCCGTGAAGGCGACCTTGTCCACACCGGCCGGTCCTTCGGCTCCGGCGAGGGCGGCCCCGGTGGAACCCGGGCCGGTGACCGCCTGCAGCAGATCCGCGTGGCCCGGTACGGCTTCCCCGAAGCTCCGGGCCAGCAGAACTCCCACCCCCGGAGTGAGTTCGGACGGCTTGAACACCACGGCGTTGCCCGCCGCGAGGGCGTAGCCGATCGAGCCCATCGGTGTGTAGAGCGGATAGTTCCAGGGCCCGATCACGCCGATCACCCCGAGCGGTCGGTAGGCCAGCAGCGCCCGCTGGTGGACGGACAGGAGGCCGGACGGCACCCGCCGCCGGCCCAGCACCCGGCGGGCATTGCGCGCCGCCCAGTCGAGGTGGACCAGCGCCAGCAGCACCTCGGCGCGGGCGTCGTGCACCGGCTTGCCGGTCTCGGATGCGATCACCTGGGCGAATTCGTCGGCTCGGCGCGCCAGTTCACGCTTCCACCGAAGCAGCCCGGTGCGCCGTTCCCGCGCCCCGAGCGCGGACCAGCTCCGGCCGGCGCTCCTGGCCCGCGCCACCGCGGCGCGGATGTCCTCGATCGTGTGCTCCGCGGGGTTCGTTCCGGTCGTCATGACTTCTCCATGGGAAGGGGCTCCAGCGGACGGCTCTGCGCCCAGTGCGGGCCGAGGTCGTCGAGCTGGTAACCGAAGGGGTAGCTGCGTGGCCGTGGGCGGGAGGGCAGCCACCGGGGCCGGGCCGGAAGCAGCCGTACACCGTGCGACCGGGCGCGCACCAGGCGTACGGCCGACGTCCGCATCCACCGCGGTTGTTCCGGGAAGCCCAGCGCCCGCAGCAGCGGTTCGTCCAGCAGGGCGAGCGAGAACCTGGCGACAAGGGGGCGAAACGGGGCCGGGTACCAGGCGGCCATGACCCGGAAGGTGGCGTTGGCGACACGGCGGTTCGCCGGGTCGTAGGCGAACATCCGGGCCTCGTAGGAATCGAGCAGCTGCTCGAAGCCCTCGTAGGTGTCGGGAGCGCCCTCGATGCCCATCATGGCGGCCATCCGCCGCCCCACCTCCGCCAGCGCTCCCGCCTCCTGGGCGCACAGTGGCCGCCACCCGAACCGGTCGATCCAGCGTTTGGGGCCGACGACCGTGGTGGCCAGCACATAGAGGTAGTCCTCGTTCGGGATGCGGTACCTGCCGTGGATGCGGTTGAGATGGCGGGCAGCGGCCCGGGCACGCTCGGAATCGAACCCCTCGGCCGCCATCTCGTATCCGAACAGGACGGTGTCGTCGTAGCGTTTCTGACCGTTGCGCTCGAATTCCTGGGTGCGGTCCAGCAGTACGGAGATCCGCGGGACGCCGTAGTCGCGCAGGAAGGCGACGCTGATGCCCTGACGGTAGTCCCACGGGAATTCGTACTGAGACATCAGCTGGAGTATCTCGGCGCAGTCGCGGGCGGGATCCATCCGGCGGATCTCGCGCAGTCGGCTGTAGCGGCCCATGGTGCGACCTCCTCTGTCGATACGGCCGTTCGGATACGGGGGCCGGCGGTGAGGCCGGTGCGGCGGACGTCCTGGGCGTCGACGAGGACCTGCCCCGCCTCAGCAGGCCTCGCGGTGAGCCGGGGCAGCTGGATCGCGGCGGGGAGATCGGCCGGGATGATGTCCGCGCCGATGCATATGCGCGAGGTGCCGACGTCGATGAAGCGGATCCGGATGGACGCCGTCAGCACCGTCGCGTGGACGTCGACATCGCGGATGCCGAGCTGCGTGCCGTGCTGCCGATGGCGAAGGGGGACCTTGAGATCCCGGAGCTGTTGATCTCCTCGGCCGAGACCCTTGAAGTCCTTCCCGGATACCGCCAAGCGCTGTCCCGCAATCCCCGGCGGGCGCACGACGACAGCTACGGCACCTCGCCGCGTTGTCGGATCGCCCGAATACGCCCAGTATGAGGACGCCCCTCCGCCTTGCGGTGCACCGCATCCGACGCCGCGCGCTGATCCACCGGGCATTACGGGACAGCCCTTAGCGACGCGGTCACGCACGGACGAACATGACGGCCGGACCCTTCCAGCGGCTGTGCCTCGGGGCGCAACTCCGTTGCCAGGTAAGCCATTTGACGGTCCCTCTCACCTGAGAGTCAAAGTTACAAATACTATTGACTTGTTTCACGGGGTGCGTCAACACCGCTGACACAGATTCGAAGAAGGGGCCCGTATGGACATGGGCAAGGGTGCCGAGCCGCGCTCCGCCGTCGGGGCGCCTCTCGGAGGCGGCGCCGCCCGGCGCTGCTTCGGAGACATCCGGAACCTGCTGATCGCCCCCCCGCGCCGGCGCCAAGGCCGCGCACTACGCCCTGCTGGTCACCGTCGGCACCCTGCCCCCGGTGCCGCGGGAGCGCCTCGGGCTCGGCCGGAGCCCGCGCGAGGAACGCGCCCTGCGCCGCTTCGCCCGGCTGGTGCGGATCCTCGTGAAGGTGGTCCCGCCGCCCCTGAGGATCGCCGGCGCGCTCGCGATCGCATACTGGAACACACACGGGCCGGACACCGATCCGAACACCCGTCGACCCCGGGAGCACCAGCATGACCAGCACAGGAGAGCCCGTACCGCCCCCGCCGGGCGGCGTCCTGTGGAGCCTCGCCGGCGACATCCGCGGACTGCTGATGCTGCCCGCCGCCCTCACCCTCCAGGTCGCCCACCCGGCCGTCGGCGCGGGCGTCGACGAGCACTCGGTCTTCCGTACGGACCCCTGGGGACGCGGTGAGCGGTCCCTGAGCTCGCTCCAGCTCTGGGTGTACGGGGGAGAGGCCGCCGCGGAGGAGGGACGCAGGCTCAGGAAGCTGCACCGCACGATCCAGGGAACCGACACCCGGGGCCGCCGCTACCACGCGCTCACGCCCGCGAACTACGCGTGGGTGCACGCCACCGGCTTCCCCGTCTACCGGCACGCGTCGCGCTATCTGGTGCGCCCGCTCACCGAAGCGCAGGAGCGCGCCCTGTACCGGGAGTGGCTCCAGGTCGGACGGATCCTGGGCATCCACGACCGGGACATGCCGCAGACGATCGAGGAGTTCTGGCCGTACTACCGCAAGATGCTGGCCGACGAGGTGGAGGCCACCGTCGTCGTACGGGAACTGGTCGCCACGGATGTTCCCGTACCGCCTCCGGACCGGGGGCCCCTCGTCCTGCGGCTGCTCCTGAAGACGCTGTGGCCGGTGCTTCTCCCGCCGCTGGCCCGGTTCCGCAGCTTCCTCACCGTCGGGCTGATGCCGCCGGACGCCCGCGAGGCCATCGGGCTCGACTGGACCCCGGAGCAGGAGCGGCGCCTGCGGCGCTTCGGTGCCGTGGTTCGGCGGATCGTGCCCCTGCTTCCGGAGCGCCTGCGCTATCTGCCGCTCGCCAGGTCGGCGCGGGCCGAGTGGCGGGCCGGACGGGGGAGGCCGGGCGGGACGGAGTGACCCGCACGGGCCAGCGGCCCGACGGGCGGGTGCCGGCCCGCTCGGTGACGGCAGGCCGGCAGGGTCTCAGGCCGAGGCCCGGCGGACCAGTTCGGTCGGCGTGATCACGGACTCGGGCCGGGCGCCCGTGTCGCTGTTCAGCCGCTCCATCAGCAGCCTCACCATCAACCGCCCCATGCCCTCGACGTCCTGACGGACCGTCGTCAGCGGCGGTTCGGTGGCTTCCGCCACCGACGTCATGTCGTCGAATCCGACCACGGCCACGTCCTCCGGCACCCGGACGCCCCGCTCGCGCAGCACCCGCAGGGCACCCGACGCCATCAGGTCGTTGGAGACGAAGACGGCGTCGACGTCCGGATGGGCGTCCAGCAGGTCCGCCATGGCCCGTGCCCCGCCCTCCGCGGTGAAGTCGCCGTCCGCGACGAGTTCCCGTCCCGCGTCCGGGAGCACGTCGTGGTACCCGTCGATCCGGTCGAGTGCCGACGTCTGGTCGCGGGGTCCTGCGATGTGCGCGATGCGCCGCCGGCCGAGCGAGACCAGGTGGCGTACGGCATCGCGGGCGCCGCCCCGGTTGTCGCAGTCGACATACGGCACCTGCGGTGCGTCCTCGCCCTGCGTCCCGTGTTCGGGCCGGCCCCCGAAGACCGTCGGCACCCGGAACCGCCGGATGATCGCGGGCAGTTCGTCGTCGGTGTGCAGTGAGAAGGCGAGCACTCCGTCCACATGACCACCGGCCAGATAGCGGGTGACCCGGTCGAAGTCGCCGCTCCCCTCCACCAGGAGCAGCACCAGCTGCGCGTCGTGGGCGTTGAGCTCGCGGCTGATCCCGCGGATCTGGCGGGAAAAGAACGGGTCGGAGAAGACCCGCAACTCGGGCTCGTCGATGATCACGGCGACCGCGCCGTTGCGCCGGGTCACCAGCGTCCGCGCCGCGTGGTTCGGGATGTAGCCGAGCTCGTCGACCGCCTTGCGTACCTGGTCCACCAAGGGCTGCCGCACACCCGCACCGCCGTTGACGACACGGGACGCCGTCGCCCTGGACACACCGGCACGGGCCGCCACGGCCTCCAGCGTGGGCCGGACGTCACGCTGCGGATCGGGGGTCGGGTCGGGCAAGAGTCGCTCCTCGTACACGCACGTCCCGGCTGGGAACGGCTGGAACTGGCGGGTTCGGCACGAACGCCGTCAGCCTAACCGTCTGATCCGGGCGGCCGAGCAGGTGATCGCACCGCGACCGGGCGACATATCGCCTCACAAACGGTCAAGCCGGAACGGCTTGTTGGTCCCGCAGGATATACGGTGCGTGTGGTACTGCCTACGGAGAGCGAAATTTCGCACTGCGTGAAAGGTGCCATTTGTGTCACACGACGAGCAGGGTTCGGGCGGGCGGGGGGACTATCTCCCGGTCACGGCCGATCTACCCTCCGACCCGCATCACGGCCGGCACCCCACGACCGACCGGGTGGTCTTCGGCGTCACGGCGGTGCTGACCGTCGCCTTCGTGGTCTGGGGTTCCACGGCCACCGATTCGCTGGAGGACGTCTCCAGCACGCTGCTCAACGGTCTCATCCACAACGGTGGCTGGGCCTTCATGCTGGCGGCTTCGGGTTTCGTGGTCTTCGCCCTCTGGCTCGCGATCAGCCGTTACGGGAAGATCTCGCTCGGGCAGGAGGGCGAGGAACCCGAATTCCGTACGATCTCCTGGGTCGCGATGATGTTCAGCGCGGGCATGGGGATCGGCCTGATGTTCTACGGGGTGAGTGAGCCGCTCGCCCACTTCGTCAATCCGCCGCCCGGGACCCGTCCCGAGGACGCCGCCGAGGCGATGCAGACGGCGATGGCCACGACTCTCTTCCACTGGACGCTGCACCCCTGGGCGATCTACGCGGTCGTCGGGCTCGCCATCGCGTACAGCGCCTACCGTCGGCACAGAAGGCAGACCATCAGCTCGGTCTTCGTGCCGCTCATCGGTGAGAAGCGCGCCCACGGGCCCATCGGCCGGGTCATCGACATCCTCGCCATCTTCGCGACCCTTTTCGGCTCCGCGGCCTCGCTCGGGCTCGGCGCGCTCCAGATCGGCAGTGGTTTCCAGGAGCTCAACTGGATGGAGAAGACCGGCACGGGCCTGCTGGTCGCGATCATCGCCGTGCTGACGGTCGCCTTCGTCGCCTCCGCCGTGTCCGGGGTCGAGAAGGGCATCCAGTGGCTGTCCAACATCAACATGGTGCTCGCCCTGATCCTGGTGATCTTCGTCTTCATCGCGGGGCCGACCATCATCGTGCTCGACCTGCTGCCCACCTCCATCGCCGCGTACTTCGGTGACCTCGCCCAGCTCGCCGGGCGCACGGAGGCCACCGGGGAAGGGGCGGTGGCCGACTGGCTCGCCAGCTGGACGGTCTTCTACTGGGCGTGGTGGATCTCCTGGACGCCCTTCGTCGGCATGTTCATCGCGAGGATCAGCCGCGGCCGGACGATCCGCCAGTTCGTCGGCGGCGTGATCCTCGTGCCCAGCACGGTCAGCCTGGTCTGGTTCGCGGTCTTCGGCGGGTCGGCGATCAGGCTGGAGGAGTCGGGTCAGCTCAAGGGTGTCGGCGCCACCCCGGAGGCACAGCTCTTCGGCGTCCTCCAGCAGTTCCCCGTCGCGACCCTCATGAGCATCCTGGTGATGGTCCTGGTCGGCATCTTCTTCGTCTCGGGAGCCGACGCGGCATCGATCGTGATGGGCACGCTCTCCCAGAAGGGGGTCCTCGAACCGGCCAAGTGGGTCGTGATCTTCTGGGGCGTCGTCACCGGGGCCGTGGCGGCGGTCATGCTGCTCATCGGCGACGGCCAGGGCGATGCGCTGGCCGGTCTGCAGAATCTGACGATTCTCGTGGCCGCACCCTTCACCATCGTCATGATCGGCATGTGCGTGGCCCTGATGAGGGACCTGCGGCACGACCCGATGATCGTCCGCAGGGAGTTCGGCGTGGAGGCAGTCGAATCCGCGGTCATCGAGGGGCACGCCAAGTACGACGGGGACTTCGAGATCCGGATCGGACCCGGCACGGCGGAGGTCACCACCGACGAACGCCACAAGCACGACCCGCCGGCCTGACCGGTGCTGCGGCTCAGCCCACCAGCTGGGCCGCAGCACGGGCACAGCCCCGGGCCACCGTCACCCCGGCGCCGCCGTGCCCGTAGTTGTGCACCAGCAGACCGCCGCCCGGCAGGTCCTCCGCCTCGATGCGCACCCCGGCGTCCCTGGCGGGCCGGAGGCCCACCCGGTGGCCGATGACACGGGCCTCCGCGATCTCCGGCCGCACCCGCGCGCAGCGCGCCACGATCTCCCGCGCCGTGCGGGGATCGGGCTCCGTACGCTGATCATCCACCTCCGCCGTTCCGCCCAGCACCAGCCCGCCCGGCTGCGGAAAGAGATACGTCGTCGCGCTCGACGCCGGATCCGCCTGGGTGAACCACTCGTCGATGCCCGGGTTCTCCACCACCACCAACTGGCCCCTGACCGGCCGCACCCCGGGGTCCGGGACCAGCTCGCGGGCGCCGAGCCCGGTGCAGTTGACCACCACCCGTGCCTCCGCCGCCGCCTCCGCGAAACCGTGCACCGTACGCCGCTCGACCACACCTCCCGCAGCGGACAGCCGGCCCTCCAGCCAGCGGAGATGGGCCGGCATGTCGATCAGCGGAAGGGTCACCCGCAGCCCCTCCGCCACCTCGGACGCCTGATCCAGGGCGCGGGCCCACGGCCCCAGCGCGGCCAGCCGCTCACCCCCGTGCACCCCGGCGACCATGCGTACACCGGTCTCCGCGGGGGCGGCGGCCAGCTCCTCGTACACCCGGAGGGTCTCGAGCGACCATGCGCCCACCAGCGCCTCGGGCTCGATCCTGTACGGCCACCACAGCGCGCCGGCCACGGCGGAGGTCGTCGCGGTGGCCGGGTCCCGGGACCAGACCCGCACCCGCAGGCCGCGCTCCGCCAGCAGCAGTGCCGTGGTCAGCCCGCTGATCCCGCCACCCACCACGATCACGTCCGCCACCGTGCTCACCCCTGTCTCCACGTATCCCCGCCGCGCCGAGTCCGGAGGGGCCATGGTCGCACCCCGGTCCGGCGGGAAACCCGGCCGCTCCGGTTCGTTAGAATCGTCACCCTGATGACTGCCACTCTCGTCGCCAAGGAACTCGCCGCCGGACACGGCGACCGCACACTCTTCGCAGGGCTCGACCTCGTGGTCGCTCCCGGCGACGTGATCGGTCTCGTCGGAGCCAACGGTGCCGGCAAATCCTCGCTGCTCCGCCTGCTCGCCGGGCTCGACCGGCCGGAGGAGGGCGAGCTGAGGCTCTCCCCGCCCACCGCCACCGTCGGACACCTCCCGCAGGAGCCCGAGCGACGCGAGGGTGAGTCCGTACGGGAGTTCCTCGCCCGCCGCACCGGGGTCGCCGAGGCCCAGGCCGCCATGGACACCGCGACCCAGGCCCTGGTCGACGGCGCGCCCGGCGCGGACGACGCGTACTCCGAGACGCTGGAGCGCTGGCTGGCACTCGGCGGCGCCGACCTGGACGAACGTGCCGAGGAGATCGCCGCCGACCTCGGCCTGACCATCGGCCTCGACCTCCCGATGACGGCCCTCTCCGGCGGCCAGGCGGCCCGCGCCGGCCTGGCCTCGCTGCTGCTGTCGCGCTACGACGTCTTCCTGCTCGACGAGCCCACCAACGACCTGGACCTCGACGGGCTCGAACGCCTGGAGCGCTTCGTGTCGGGGCTGCGCGCCGGAACCGTCGTCGTGAGCCACGACCGCGAGTTCCTGATGCGTACCGTCACCAAGGTCCTGGAGCTCGATCTCGCCCAGCAGGAGATCAACCTCTACGGCGGCGGCTACGCCTCCTACCTGGAGGAGCGCGAGCGCGCGCGCACGCACGCACGCGAGGAGTTCGAGGAGTACGCCGACAAGCGTTCCGCGCTGGAGGGCCGTGCCCAGATGCAGCGCGGCTGGATGGACAAGGGCGTCAAGAACGCCCGCCGCAAGGCCACCGACAACGACAAGATCGGCCGCAAGTTCCGCAGCGAGGCCAGCGAGAAGCAGGCCGCGAAGGCCAAGCAGACGCAGCGCATGATCGAGCGCCTCGACACCGTCGAGGAACCGCGCAAGGAGTGGGAGCTGCGGATGGAGATCGCCTCCGCACCGCGCTCCGGTTCCGTCGTGGCCACCCTGCGCGACGCCGTCGTCGCCCGCGGCGGCTTCTCCTTCGGTCCGGCCACCCTGCAGATCGACTGGGCGGACCGGGTCGCCATCACCGGCGCCAACGGGGCCGGCAAGTCCACGCTGCTCGCCGCCCTGCTGGGCAGGCTGCCGCTCGACGCGGGCCACGCCTCGCTCGGCCCGGGCGTCGTCGTGGGCGAGGTCGACCAGGCGCGCAAGCTTTTCCACGGCACGGAGAGCCTGCTGGACGCCTTCTGTGCCGCCGTGCCCGACACCGAGCCCGCCGAGGTGCGCACACTGCTCGCCAAATTCGGCCTGCGCGCCGCCCATGTGCTGCGCCCCGCGACCACGCTCTCGCCCGGCGAACGGACTCGGGCCGGCCTGGCACTCCTCCAGGGCAGGGGCGTCAATCTGCTGGTCCTGGACGAGCCGACGAACCATCTGGACCTTCCGGCGATCGAACAGCTGGAGTCGGCGCTGGAGGCGTACACCGGAACACTCCTGCTGGTCACGCACGACCGGCGGATGCTGGAGGCGGTCCGTACGACCCGCCGGGTGGAGCTGTCCGACGGCAAGGTCACCGAGTCCGGCTGACACGAGAACCTGCCCGCCCCGGATGCCGGGACGGGCAGGTGCTCACAGGCAGGTGCGGTGCGTGCGGGGTGCCTCAGTCGACGTACGTGATGTCGGACGAGGAGTAGATGCAGTTCGTGCCGTCCGCGCCCGAACCGATCTTGCTGGGCTCGCCGCTCGTCGTGCCCTTGTACTTGACGCAGACATCCAGGTCGCGACCGCTGTCGTCGTAGATCGTGATGTCCGAGAACCGCGCCGTGTCGCCGTAGTTGGTGTTGATGCCGACCAGCGAGTCACCGGGGGTGGTCGCCCAGATGTTCTGGAGCTGGATGTGCCGGGCGTACTGCGTGGAGCAGTTGCCGCAGGAGCGGACCAGCTTGCCGAAGTCCTCCACCTGGAAGTTCTTGACGATCAGGGTTCCGGCGCCGTTGTGCTGGAGGACCTTGTCCTCCGCGAGCCTGGCACCGCCGCCGTCGACGGTACGGACCGTCGAGGAGGAGCTGCCGCGGAAGGTGGCGGCGTCCTCGCCCACGTCCTCCCACCAGACGTTCTTGATGGTGCACGCGCCCGAGCAGTGCACGCCGTCGGCCGCCGGGGCACCGAGGATGACGTTCTGCAGGGTGGCGCCGTCCGCCAGCTCGATCAGCGCGGGCTGGTCCTCGTCCTGGCCGTCGCTGCCCAGATCGCCGCTGCCGTACAGACGCTTCATGCCACCGTCGTACGTGCCCGAGACCTCGATGGTCGAGGAGACGGCCTGGCTGCCGTTGGCGGTCGGCCACGACGGCCGGTCCGTGGGCGGGTCGGTGGGGTCGGTCGGCGGGTCCGTCGGGTCGGTGGGCGGGTCCGTGGGAACGGTGCCCGAGGCGGTGAAGGTCCAGCTCTTGCTGCTCACCGAGTCGCAGGAGTTCTGCTGGACCAGGGCGCCCGAGGCCGTCGAGCTGTCCTTCACGTTCAGGCACTTGCCGCCATTGCTGTTGACGACGCGGTAGGTGTTGCCGCTGACCGAGGTCAGGGTCCACACCTGGGTGGCCGCACCGCCGCAGTTCTGCTGCTCCACGGCCTTGCCGGCACTGGTGGAGGCGTCCCGCACACCGGCGCACTTGGCGCTGTTCGCGGCGGCCAGGGTGTAGCCGCTGCCCGACGCGGTGAGCTTCCAGGTCTGGCTGGCTGCGCCGTTGCAGGCGGTCTGGGCGAGCTGGGTCCCCGCGGAGGTGCTGGAGCCCGGTACGCCCAGACACAGACCGCTGGCGGCGTTCGCCAGGTTGTACGAGCCCGCGGCCGGGGCTGCCGAGGCCGATCCGGTCGCGAAGAGTGCCGTGAGGCCCGCGGCGAGCAGCGAGACCACGGCGACGAAAGTGGCGGCCGCACGGCCGCCGCGTCTTCTGACGTGCTGATTCTCAGTGCGCACTGGCTATTCCTTTCACCGCCTGCGGCGTCCTCCGCAGGCACCTGTCAGTGGTTGGTGCGGTGGTGAAGGCCGACCCCGGCTCCGGATCGAGATTCCGTATGATGAACCGAGTTCGAGTATGCGAACAGCGGTGACGGTACGACACCCGCCCGGGCCGGTCAATAAGGTGGTGCGGACGATCAGTTGGCCGACCGGTCCGCCGTCGCGGTGGAGTCCCTGACGACCAGTGAGGTGGCCAGCGTGGTCTGCGCCGTGGCGGGGCCGACGCCCGCCGTTTCGACCGTCTGGATCAGCAGATCGACCGCTGTCCGGCCGGCCGGTGCGGTGGGCATGGCGACGGTGGTGAGCCGGGGCCGGTTCAGCCGTCCGGCCACGGTGTCGTCCACGCCGACCACGCTGATGTCGCGGGGCACCCGCACATCCCGGTCGTCGAGCCCTTCGATGAGTCCGATGGCGACCAGGTCGTTGTAGGCGATGACCCCGGTGGCGCCCGTCCTCAGCACGGCGGCCGTCGCCGCGATCCCGCCCTGCTCCGTCGGTGCGTTGGGACCTATGACGTCGAGCCGGATCCCGTGGTCCGAGGCCGCCCGCCCGGCGGCCCGGCGCATCTCCGCACTGGTCCACGACCCGCGCGGGCCACCGACCAGGGCCAGGTGCCCATGGCCCAGCCCCGCGAGGTGTTCCACCGCGAGGGCCGCGCCGTGAGCCACGTCCATCAGTACGGCGGAGAGCCCCGCCACCTGACGGTTGACCAGGACGAAGGGCAGGTCCCCGCCCAGCCGGGCTATGACGTCGTTGGCCAGCCTGGGGCTGACCAGGACCACGCCGTCGACCTGGCGGGCCAGGGTCCGGATCAGCTCCTCCTCCGCCTGGACGTCCTCGTCGGTGTCCGCCACGAAGACCTGGTAGCCGCGGACACGGGCGTACGCCTGGGCCGCCTTGATGAGCGGCGGATAGAAGGGGTTGGCGATGTCCGAGACGATCAGCCCGAGATTCCGGGTGCGGCCCGTGGTCAGCGCCCGTGCCGTCTCGTTGGGCTGGTACCCCAGCTCCGCGGCGACGGCCAGGACCCGGTCCCTGGTCTCCCGCTTCACGAGATGGGAGGCCGAGAAGGCCCGCGAGACGGTGGAGACGTGAACCCCCGCGGCCTGCGCGACATCACGGATGGTCATCGCCACGGTTGTTTCCCCTTGCCCGCCCTGCGACATCGGCTGCCTGTTCCCGAACGTACCCCTGCCGGCCCTCGGTGCACACCTGGGTCCGCGGGGCCATGTGCGACCCCGGGGACCGATCGTTTGCAACCGGTTGCACATCAGGGCGTGCGTCAGGGAGCCGAAGGGGATCGGATGGAGTTGAAGCGGGCGGCTCCGGTCGCCGGGGTGAGGGCGGCGCGGGTGGGTTTTCGTGTCGTACCGGGCATCGGCAGTCCTTTCCGCCGGGGAGTCGATGGGGGTACGAGAGGTGGGGGAACCTCACTCCTCCGGCATGTGGTCCGTGCTGCCGGGATGCGACCAGTGCAATGCAACCGGTTGCATCCCGGGCTGGCACTCAGGGTGATGGCGAGTCCTGAGCATGTCAATGCTTCTGACGACACCCGTACAGTGCCGCGGTGTTGAGCGCGGTCAGCGGTGTGTGTCCGGTGGAACGGCGGCGGGCGGACAGGGTGATGCCCCGTCCGCCCGCACCCTCGTCTCAGCGCTTGCGTCCGCCCTGGCCGGTGCCGTCCGTCAGGCCCGCTCGCCGCAGCGCGTCGGCCATCGCGCTGTTGGCCGGAGCCGCCGCGGGGCGGGGTGCGCCCCCGCCGCCGGCACCGCCCCCGCGCCTGTCACGGCGCTGGCCGGCGCCCGCCTGGCGGCCGTCCTGACCCTGCTGTCCCTGCCCCTGTCCCTGCCGCTGCCGGGGCGGCCGTTCGCCGCCGCCCTGCGCGTTCCGTTCGCGCTTCGGGCCCTGCCCGCCGCCCTGGCCCGCGGTGGCGGCCTCGTCATCGAGCCGCAAGGTCAGTGAGACGCGCTTGCGGGGGAGGTCGACGTCCATGACCTTCACCTTCACGATGTCGCCCGGCTTCACGACATCCCTCGGGTCCTTGACGAACGTCCGCGACATCGCCGACACATGGACGAGGCCGTCCTGGTGGACGCCGATGTCCACGAATGCGCCGAACGCCGCGACGTTTGTGACGACGCCCTCCAGCACCATCCCGGGGGTCAGGTCGCCGAGCTTCTCGACACCCTCCTTGAACGTGGCCGTCCGGAAGGCGGGTCGCGGGTCGCGGCCCGGCTTCTCCAGTTCCTTGAGGATGTCCGTGACCGTCGGCAGGCCGAACTTCTGGTCCACGAAATCGTCCGGCCGCAGCGAGCGCAGCGTCTGCGTGTTACCGATCAGCGCGGCGACGTCGCCGCCCGTCCGCTTCACCATCGTCCGCACCACGGGGTACGCCTCGGGGTGCACGCTCGACGCGTCCAGCGGGTCGTCGCCGCCCAGGATCCGGAGGAAGCCCGCGCACTGCTCGTACGCCTTCGGCCCCAGCCGCGCCACGTCCTTGAGCGCCCGGCGGGAGCGGAACGGGCCGTTCGTGTCCCGGTGCGCCACGATGTTCTCGGCCAGTCCGGACCCGATGCCCGACACCCGCGAGAGCAGTGGTGCCGAAGCGGTGTTGACGTCGACGCCGACCCCGTTCACACAGTCCTCGACCACCGCGTCCAGGGAACGCGACAGCTTCACCTCGGACAGGTCGTGCTGGTACTGCCCCACCCCGATCGACTTCGGGTCGATCTTCACCAGTTCGGCCAGCGGGTCCTGCAGCCGGCGCGCGATCGAGACGGCGCCGCGCAACGACACGTCCATGTCCGGGAGTTCCTGCGAGGCGAAGGCCGACGCCGAGTAGACGGAGGCGCCCGCCTCCGACACCATTACCTTGGTGAGCTTCAACTCGGGGTGCTTGTCGCACAGTTCACCCGCGAGCTTGTCGGTCTCGCGGGAGGCCGTGCCGTTCCCGATCGCGATCAGGTCGACCTGGTGCTCCTTGGCGAGGCGCTCCAGCGTGGCGAGCGACTGGTCCCACTTGTTCGCCGGCACATGCGGGTGGATGACGTCCGTCGCGACGACCTTGCCGGTCGAGTCCACGACGGCGACCTTCACACCCGTACGGAAACCTGGGTCGAGACCCAGGGTCGCCCGGGTACCCGCGGGTGCGGCGAGTAGCAGGTCCCGCAGATTGGACGCGAATACGCGTACGGCCTCGTCCTCCGCCGCCGTGCGCAGACGCAGCCGCAGGTCGATTCCGAGGTGCACGAGGATCCGGGTCCGCCAGGCCCAGCGGACGGTGTCACCCAGCCACTTGTCCCCGGGCCGGCCGCGGTCGGCGACGCCGAACCGGCGGGCGACCATGTTCTCGTACGACGAGGGGCCCGGCTGTTCCGACGGCTCCTCCGGCTCCAGGACCAGGTCGAGCACGTCCTCCTTCTCACCCCGGAGCATCGCGAGGATCCGGTGCGAGGGCAGCGCGGTGAACGGCTCGGCGAAGTCGAAGTAGTCGGCGAACTTCGCGCCCGCCTCCTCCTTGCCGTCCCGTACCTTCGCGACGACCCTGCCGCGCGACCACATGCGTTCGCGCAGTTCGCCGGTCAGGTCGGCATCCTCCGAGAAGCGCTCGGTCAGGACCGCCCGGGCGCCTTCCAGCGCCGCCGCCGGGTCCGCCACACCCTTCTCGGTGTCGACGAACGCAGCGGCGGCGATGAGCGGGTCGACGGACGGGTCGCCGAGCAGTCCGTCGGCCAGGGGCTCCAGGCCCGCCTCGCGCGCGATCTGCGCCTTCGTCCGGCGCTTCGGCTTGAACGGCAGGTAGATGTCCTCCAGCCGCGCCTTGGTGTCGGCCGCCCGGATCCGCGCCTCCAGGGCCGCGTCGAGCTTGCCCTGCTCACGCACGGAATCGAGGGCCGCCGTACGGGGGGCCCCCAGTTCCCGCAGGTATAGCCGCCGCACCACGAGCGGGCGCAGTGGCGCCACGGCGAGCAAATCGGGCGCGTGCATTCGGGAGCG
>NZ_JBHWZS010000148.1:0-20034 GCF_042728155.1 Streptomyces sp. NPDC060209 | reverse complement strand
GGCCACTCCTCCGGGAAGTGGCCCGCACGCGCACTCGGAACCACGGCCCGGGCCACGGATCCGGAGATCAGGGGCCCGGGCCGGGACGGCACCGCTCAGTACGGGTCGTACGAGTCCTCCTCGTAGCCGTCCCGCTCGTCGCTCTCCTGGCCGAGGCTGTAGCACTCGGTCCCGTGGTTCTGCGCGGGGTGCTTCTCCAGGATGTCCCGGGCCCTGACTTCGCCCCAGCTGGACGAGTACCACGGAGCTTCCTGGCGGGCGAGGTCGCGCTCGAAGTTCTCCAGTGCGCAGGACCTCAGCGGTTCCGGCAGTGTGTTCAGGGCCGGTACGGCATCCGCGGAGAGCCCCTTGAGGTAGTCGATGTCGATCGTCTTGTCAGCGTCGTACCGCTGGACGTTCTGCTCGGCGATCAGCCCGTCGGGCGAGACCAGCCCGAAGGCGAGCACACCGGCGGCTGCGCTCACGGCGATCGCGCGCGGCAGCAGCCTGGCGCCGAAGACGCCTGCCGCGAGGATGAGGACCAGCACCACTCCGAGCCAGAGCTCCACAGCGGCCACGGAGATCCGCAGCCGGGTCAGCCCGAAAGCGTCCACGTAGAGGTCCATGCGGCGCAGCGCGGAGGCCACGACGACGAGCGTGAGTACGCACAGGGCGCCGAGAACGCTCCGGACCAGGGTCCGGTCGCCCGGTCCGCCCCGCGGTGCCCAGCGCAGGGCGAGCGCGATGACGAGCAGGGTCAGCACGGTGGCCCAGAGGAGCTGCCAGAAGCCTTGCCGGGCGTACTCGGCGAGCGGCAGGCCCGTCTCTTCCAGCACCTTGTCGTACCCGCCGAGAAGGACGACGAGCTGGAGTGTGATGAAGGCGGCGAAGAGCAGGTTGAGCACGATCAGCGGAAGTGCCCACTCCGCCCTGTTCCTGGCTTTGCCCGGGCGGACGGTGATGCCGTCCCAGCGCACCGGCGCCGCGGCGCTGTACGCGGCGGCGAGTGCTCCGACGAGCCCGACTGCGAAGAGGAAGGCGCGCCAGGGGCTGTCACCGATCGACACGTCAGGGGTGAGGTCGCCCAGCAGATCGGCGAAGGCGGCGTCCGCGGAGGCGAAGAGCGCGCCGAACACGATCAGCAGCACGACGGCCACCGCCGTGGTGCGCACAGCGGTGCGCACCCGGCCGCGGGAGTCGTCCGCGCGGACGCGCACCCCGCGCCACCCCCAGCGCGCCCCGGCCGCCACCGAGGGGAACAGCCCCAGCGACCCGAGCAGCACGCCCGGCCAGCTGCGGCTTCCGTGCAGGGCGAGCGAGCCCAGGGCGAGGGCCGACACGACGGCGAGGAAGACCGGCCACCCCGCCTCCCGGAGGGCGGGGATCGCCAGGAGCGCCAGGCCGCCCACTGCCCAGACGGCGGTCCACGGCCGAAGCCTGCGCGCTGCCGAGCGCGCGGCGAAGAAGGCTCCCAGGGCGGCGGGAACGGCCACGATCAGTAGGTTGGCCCCCAGGCCGTCGCCGAGCAGCAGGGCGCTGAGCAGGGCCGTGGCGAGAACCGACCAGAGCGTGCCCGGACCGATCACGGGCGGGGACGGAGGGCGCAGCCGGGTCAGCACACCGGGCGGCGGCTGATGCCCTCCGCGCAGCCAGACGTCCGGCCGTGGCTGCGCCTGGAGATAGGCGGGCACCTTCGGCACTTCCGGGCCGGCGTTCTGCGCCGGTACCGGCCGGGTGGAGGCCCGCGCCGGCTTCTCCTCTGCGGCCTTCGCCCGGCCGGGACCTTCGGACACCGGCTCGGGCACGGTGCCTGACGCGGCCCCCGCCGCTTCACCGGACTCCAGTGACGCGCCGGGCCGGCTGGACGCGTCGGACGACTGATCGGACATGGGACCCCTCCCCCCACCGAGGTCCGCTCGCACGGCCACATCGCGGCGCGGCGGCCCCGGCGTCTCTAGGCGCACGCCCACCAAGATCGATGAGGGCGGCGTGGCCGAAAGAGTAAGTCCCGCCCGGGCTGTTCGACCGATTGGGTCCGCCCCTGTGGCAGGACCGTGACAGTGGAACGGGCAGGGCCGTGGTCACGGCCCGCGCAGGTGCAGGCGCAGGCGCCGGTCCGGCCTCAGGCCGACGGTCAGCGACCCACCGGAGCCACGGGGACCCAGTCGGGCAGTTCCTCGGTCCGGGCCAGCCAGTCGGCCGGAGGGGCGCCGGCCGGCTCCGCGGCGACGATTCCGCCGACGATGGCGCAGGTGGTGTCCACGTCGCCTCCCGCCTGCGCCGTCACCCAGAAGGCCTGTTCGAAGTCGCCGAGGCTCCGCGCCGCCGACCAGAGGGCGAACGGCACCGTGTCGTGCGCACTCGTACGGCGGCCGTTGCCGAGCACCGCCGCGACCGTCCCCGCGTCCCGGTAGTCGAGCATGTCGCGCGCCCTGCGCAGCCCGGCACCGACCGCGCTGCGCGGTACGAGGGCGACGACACCGTCGATCAGGCCCTCCGGCGTCGGCGGCCCTCCGGGCGCGGCGACGAGGGCGGCGGCCGCCGCGACGGCCATGGCCCCCACCACGGCTTCGCGGTGCTGATGGGTGGTGTACGAAGAGATCTCGGCCTGGTGGGTGGCCTGCTCCGGGTCGTGTGCGTACCAGGCGCCCAGCGGTGCGATACGCATCGCCGAACCGTTCCCCCAGGAGCCCTGGCCCTGGAAGAGGGAGGACGCCAGCTCCCGCCAGTCGCCGCCTTCCCTGACCAGCCTGAGCAGGCGGTTCACCGCGGGGCCGTAGCCCCGGTCGAAGTCGTGGTGCCGGGCGAAGGAGTGGGCGAGCTCGTCCTGGTCGACCCGGTCGTGCGTGGCCAGCACGGCGAGCACGGAGCAGGCCATCTCGGTGTCGTCGGTCCACTGCCAGCCGGCAGGCGGCAGGTCCCGGTTCTTGAGCAGGGGGTAATTGGCCGGGACGAAGAACTGGGAGCCGAGGGCATCTCCCACGGACAGTCCACGCAGGCTGGCCAGAGCGCGTTCGAAGCGGTCGTAAGCGGAGTCAGCGGTCATCGCCCTGCCACTCTATCCGGTGATGCCGTACGGCTCAGGGGTGCGCCACCGTTCGAAGGGCCGGTCGAGCGTGTAGCGGCCGTTCTCACCCAGCAGCAGCGTTCGGGATTCGCCGTTTCCAGGATTGGACAGCGACTCGAACTCCGCCACCGACCAGTGGAACCAGCGCATGCAGAAGAGCCTCATGGTCAGCCCATGCGTGACCAGCAGGACGTTCGGCGGATGGTCGGGCGCCTCGAAGCTGCGGTGGAGGCTCTCCAGGAACGCGTCGACCCGGTCGTACACGTCGGCCCCGGACTCACCCTGCGCGAAGCGGTAGAAGAAGTGCCCGTACGCGTCCCGGTAGACCTTCTGCAGCCTGACGTCGTCACGGTCCTGCCAGTTGCCCCAGTCCTGCTCGCGCAGCCGGGGCTCCTCCCTGATTCGCACGTTCTCCGGTTCGAGGCCGAACGCCCTGAACGTCTCGTGAGTGCGCCGGTAGGGCGAGATGTAGACGCTCACACGCTCGTCACCGAACGTCTCACGCAGCCGGGAGCCCGTCGCGCGCGCCTGGCTCAGGCCCTTCGCGGTGAGTCTCAGCGCGTGGTCGGGCTCGCGTTCGTAGACCGTGTCGTCGGCATTGCCCTCGGACTCACCGTGCCGGACGAGAACGATGCGTTGCGGTCGTGCCATGTACCGACCCTAGATGCCGTCCGGTGCGATCGAGCAATTGTGCGGGCCCCATCGGGCGTATGTGACCAAGGAAACGGCCGCAGGCGCGCGGGTCAGACCGTCCACGACGGTTCGAGCTGCACCACGTCCCCGGTGAGCGACTCGACATCCCGCTCGGTCTCCGCCCGCGCGGAGAGCCGGGCGATACTCTCGGGCCGGTACTTGCCGCGTTCGGCGCTCGACTGCCACATCGACAGCACCAGGAACTCACGCCCCGGGGCTTCTCCGAAGACTCCGCGCAGCATCCCGGGGGAACCCGCCATTGCCGGGTTCCATACCCGTTGCTGCGTGAGTGCGAAGTGGTCGACACGGTCCTCGTACACCCGGCTGTGAGCGACCCTGACCAAGTCCGCGTCGGTGAAATCCGGTTCAAAACCGGTCTTCACATCGAAGCGGTACTCGAAGAGCTTGACCTGCATGTCCTTGTACATGCCGGACTGTGCGGCGGCCAGCCGGTCGTGCCCCCGGGCCATGAAGGAGTCGTAGAAGACCCGGTTCTCCCAGAACGCGAACACATGGGCGACTTCGGGCCGCCCTCGGCTCCACCCGCCGCTCTGCGCCCGGAATCCCGGCTCGCCGAGCAGTCCCGCCCACTTCCGCTGCTCCCGCTCGAAACCGCGGCGGTCCACCACGGTGCAGCGAATCCACTTGACCAGCACTGCGCCATCGTACGGCGCCCGGCGTGTCGCGGGTCACGCTCCGGACGGACCGGTGCCGACAGGCACCGGCAGCGCACATCCTCGGCCACACCATGGCCCGAATGTGACGCCCGTTTCCAACGCGGTTGGTTCCACGGACAGTTACGGACATGATCTGAGGATGGAAGAGGTCCGTCGGTCCAGCAGCGAGGAGGCACGTCCGGTGAGCACTCCCAACAAGGACATCGAGAAGGTCGAAGTGAGGGTCAAGTGGGACCCCAGCGCCGTCGGTGAGCCCGCCAACGACCTCGACATCATCGCGGCCACGTACGGGACGGACGCGCCCTACGGCAGTCCCGCCTATCTCGTGCACTTCGACAGCAGGTCGCCGGACGGGACGATCACGCTGAACCGGGACAGCCGGACGGGGCAGGGCTTCGGCTTCGACGAGGTCATGACGCTCGAACTGGACCGGTTGTCGGACGCGTACGCGAGGGTCGTGGTCGGCGTGGCCATCCAGCAGCGGGACGGCCACAAGACCTTCGGCCAGATAGAACACACGGCCGTGCAGATCCGCGAGGGCTACACGAATCTGTCGGAGGACGACTTCTCGGCGGTGGGGGCCGCCACCGCCGCGGTCGTCGCGGAATTCGTCCGGGACGCCTCGGGCTCCTGGGGCTTCCGCGGGGCCGTACGCGGTTTCGACGGCGATCCTGATTCGTTCGCCGCCACGATGGGGAACCACTGAGGCCGAGACCCGGCGGGCGGCAGCCCGGCACCCACACCTTCGGAAACGGCGTCGTGCTGCTCCGCCACCGGCGCCCGCACGGCGAATCCCGAGACCACGACGGCTCAGCGTGACGGCAGGCCGAAGGGGACCGGCCGTCGGCCGGTCCCCTTCGTGAGCTGCTGGTCAGCTACCCGTGCGGACCGCACCGGATGTCTCGTCCGGTGCGGATCCGCTCAGTGTCAGCTGCACCCGCTGGTCGAGCCGCAGCCCTCGCAGATGTAGCAGGACCCGGCGCGCTGCATCTTCGTACCGCACGAGAAGCACAGCGGCGCGTCCGCGCTGATGCCGAGCTGCATCTCGACCAGCTCGGCCGAGGTGTGCGCGGTCCTGGGGGCCGGCTTCTCCGCGACGCTCTCCGCGGGCGGGGCGACGACCTTCAGCGGCTCCACAGGCGCGGGAGCGGACTGGGCCAGGCCCTCCACATCGAGGTCGTCGTCCCCGAACTCGGGCTCGTACGAACCGGTGTCGAGGTGGCGCTGACGCTCCTCGGCGGAGTGGATACCGAGCGCGGAGCGCGTCTCGAACGGCAGGAAGTCGAGCGCCAGGCGGCGGAAGATGTAGTCGACGATCGACTGCGCCATCCGCACGTCCGGGTCGTCCGTCATACCGGCCGGCTCGAAGCGCATGTTCGTGAACTTGGAGACGTAGGTCTCCAGCGGCACGCCGTACTGCAGACCGACCGAGACAGCGATCGAGAAGGCGTCCATCATGCCCGCGAGGGTGGAGCCCTGCTTGGACATCTTCAGGAAGACCTCGCCGAGACCGTCGTCCGGGTAGGAGTTGGCGGTCATGTAGCCCTCGGCGCCTCCCACCGTGAAGCTGGTGGTGATGCCGGGACGGCCCTTGGGCAGACGCTTGCGGACCGGGCGGTACTCGACGACCTTCTCGACCGCGGCACGGATGGTGTCCTCGGTCTTGGCCGTGACCTCGTCCTTCTTCTCCTCCCACTTCTTGGTGGAGAGGGGCTGGCCGACCTTGCAGTTGTCGCGGTAGATCGCGAGCGCCTTGACGCCCATCTTCCACGCCTCGAAGTAGACCTCCTCGACGTCCTCGACGGTGGCCGTCTCCGGCAGGTTCACCGTCTTGGACAGCGCGCCGGAGATCCACGGCTGGATGGCCGCCATCATCCGGACGTGGCCCATGGCCGAGATGGAACGCTCACCCATGGCGCAGTCGAAGACCTCGTAGTGCTCGGTCTTCAGGCCGGGGGCGTCGATCACGTTGCCGTTGTCGGCGATGTGGGCGACGATCGCCTCGATCTGCTCCGGCTGGTAGCCGAGACGGCGCAGAGCCTGCGGCACCGTGCCGTTGACGATCTGCATCGAGCCGCCACCGACGAGCTTCTTGAACTTGACCAGGGCGAGGTCGGGCTCGAGGCCGGTGGTGTCGCAGGACATCGCGAGACCGATGGTGCCGGTCGGGGCGATGACCGAGGCCTGGGCGTTGCGGAAGCCGTTCTTCGCGCCGAGGCGGATCACGTCCTGCCAGGCCTCCGTGGCGGCGGCCCAGACCGGCGAGTCCAGGTCGTCGACGTGGACGGCCACGGCGTTGGCGTCGGAGTGCTGCTTCATGACGCGCTGGTGCGGCTCGGCGTTGCGGGCGTAGCCGTCGTACGCGCCGACGACTGCGGCGAGCTCGGCGGAGCGCCGGTAGGACGTGCCCGTCATCAGCGAGGTGATGGCGCCAGCGAGCGCACGGCCGCCGTCGCTGTCGTACGCGTGCCCGGTGGCCATCAGCAGGGCGCCGAGGTTGGCGTAGCCGATGCCCAGCTGGCGGTAGGCGCGGGTGTTCTCGCCGATCTTCTGGGTCGGGAAGTCCGCGAAGCAGATCGAGATGTCCATCGCGGTGATGACCAGCTCGACGACCTTCGCGAAGCGCTCGGCCTGGAAGGACTGGTGGCCCTCGCCGTCGTCCTTGAGGAACTTCATCAGGTTCAGCGAGGCCAGGTTGCACGAGGTGTTGTCCAGGTGCATGTACTCGCTGCAGGGGTTCGAGCCGTTGATGCGGCCGGACTCCGGGCAGGTGTGCCACTGATTGATGGTGTCGTCGTACTGGATGCCGGGGTCGGCACAGGCCCACGCGGCCTCCGCCATCTTGCGGAAGAGGGACTTGGCCTCGACCTCTTCGATGACGTCACCGGTCATCCGGGCGCGCAGGCCGAACTTCCCGCCGGCCTCGACGGCCTTCATGAACTCGTCGTTCACGCGGACCGAGTTGTTGGCGTTCTGGTACTGGACGGACGTGATGTCGTCGCCGCCCAGGTCCATGTCGAAGCCCGCGTCACGCAGGGCGCGGATCTTCTCCTCCTCCTTCACCTTGGTCTCGATGAAGTTCTCGATGTCCGGGTGGTCGACGTCGAGGATGACCATCTTGGCCGCGCGGCGGGTGGCACCACCGGACTTGATCGTTCCTGCGGAGGCGTCGGCGCCACGCATGAAGGAGACCGGGCCGGAGGCGTTGCCGCCGGAGGAGAGCAGCTCCTTGGAGGAGCGGATGCGGGACAGGTTCAGGCCGGCACCGGAGCCGCCCTTGAAGATCATGCCCTCTTCCTTGTACCAGTCGAGGATCGACTCCATGGAGTCGTCGACGGCCAGGATGAAGCAGGCCGAGACCTGCTGCGGCTGGGGCGTTCCGACGTTGAACCAGACCGGCGAGTTGAAGCTGAAGATCTGGTGCAGGAGGGCGTAGGCCAGCTCGTGCTCGAAGATCTCGGCGTCGGCGGGGGAAGCGAAGTAGTTGTAGTCCTCGCCGGCCTTTCGGTACGTCTTCACGATTCGGTCGATCAGCTGTCGCAGACCGGTCTCGCGCTGCGGCGTGCCGACAGCCCCCCGGAAGTACTTGCTGGTGACGATGTTGACCGCGTTCACCGACCAGAAGTCGGGGAACTCGACGCCACGCTGCTCGAAGTTGATCGAGCCGTCGCGCCAGTTGGTCATGACGACGTCACGGCGCTCCCACACGACCTCGTCGTACGGATGCACGCCGGGGGTCGTGTGGATGCGCTCGATGCGCAGGCCCTGCTTGGTCGCAGTCGACTTGGCTCCCTTGGTGCGGGAACCTCGTGCCGGGCCGCTCGCCGTCTCTGTCATGCCGCCTCCCATATGTGGGCAAAAACGCCCTGAAGTGCCCAGTTCTTCCCAGGGCACAGTGTGTGTCTGATGCTCCGGACGCCACGCACAGCGTCTCGGAACAGGTCTGGTGCCGCCTGCCGCCGGCTCCGCCGCCCCTGCCGGCCGGCTTGGTGATCAATCAGCGGCGGCTGCGGCGGGGGCGGGGACCTCGAGGGTCTCGCCGCTCCCGCACTGCTCTGCACGGGGCCGCTGTTCGCGGAGCTCCGCGATAGCGGCCTCGAAGTCTTCGAGCGAGTTGAACGCCCGGTACACCGATGCGAAACGCAGGTACGCGACGAGGTCGAGTTCCTGCAAGGGGCCGAGTATGGCCAGTCCCACGTCGTGTGTCGTCAGCTCGGCGCTTCCTGTGGCCCGCACGGCCTCCTCGACCCGCTGGCCGAGCTTCGCCAGGGCGTCCTCGGTGACGGGGCGGCCCTGGCACGCCTTGCGGACCCCCGAGATGACCTTGGTTCGGCTGAAGGGTTCGGTCACGCCGCTGCGCTTGACCACCATCAGCGAGCAGGTCTCCACCGTCGTGAAGCGACGGGAGCAGTCGGGGCACTGGCGACGCCGTCGGATCGACGTCCCGTCGTCCGTCGTGCGACTGTCCACGACCCGGCTGTCGGGGTGCCTGCAGAAGGGGCAGTGCATGTTCTCCGAACCCTCCTTCACAGCACGACTGAATAGCCCTCTGTGCCCTGTTCAGGGCCCCTGAGGACAGTCACAAGCATAGGCGATGAACTCGACCCCGACGGACCGGGGACCACTACTTGTGGGTGGCGACAGCAGTACAACCACTACATCTAGGGTTTTGCTCCACCTCTGCCCCCCGCGCGTGTCGCGCTTCCCCGAGGGCCGGGAGGCAGCCTACGGCCCGGCACGAGGGTACGGGAAACGAGCGACCGGCGAGGCCGCGGGGCCGCCCGGCGGCAGACCCGGGCGAGGCCCCGGAGAGCGTCTCGCAGTGCGCCGGGGACGCACCCCCGCACGCGGGGACGGACCGGCGGAACGTTAGCGTGGCCCCCGGGAGCCGTCGCTCGATTCCGGTCCACCGCATCAGCTCATACACCTCTCGGTAAGCCCGCGACAGCCCTTTATTTGTTTTTCACTCGAACGTGTGTTTGGCGCAACCTTTCGAAAGCTACTACCGTTGCCTAACTAGGGAGACCATTCGAGAGGGGCCGACGTGACCACCACCGCAGACAGTGCCACCATCACTGCCCAGGACCACCGCTCCCAGAGCCGACTTGAGCCGGTGCATGCCATGAATGACTCAGTCATGAACGCGGAGGGGCCGGAGCCCACGCGACCCGCGCGCTCCTTGCCCGGCCGCCCTCCAGGAATCCGGGCGGACAGCTCGGGGCTCACGGACCGGCAGCGGCGTGTGATCGAGGTGATCCGGGATTCCGTACAGCGCCGGGGCTATCCCCCGTCGATGCGCGAGATCGGCCAGGCGGTGGGGCTGTCCAGCACCTCGTCGGTCGCCCACCAGCTGATGGCTCTGGAGCGCAAGGGCTTCCTGCGCCGCGACCCTCACCGGCCGCGTGCCTACGAGGTCCGGGGCTCGGACCAGCCCAGCACACAGGCGACCGACACCACCGGGAAGCCCGCGGCCTCGTATGTGCCGCTGGTCGGCCGGATCGCCGCCGGTGGGCCGATCCTCGCCGAGGAGTCCGTCGAGGACGTCTTCCCGCTCCCCCGCCAGCTCGTCGGTGACGGCGAGCTCTTCGTGCTGAAGGTCGTCGGAGACTCGATGATCGAGGCAGCGATCATGGACGGGGATTGGGTCACGGTCCGGCGCCAGCCCGTCGCGGAGAACGGCGACATCGTGGCAGCCATGCTGGACGGCGAGGCCACGGTCAAGCGCTTCAAGCGCGAGGACGGCCATGTATGGCTGCTCCCCCACAACTCCGCCTATCAGCCGATTCCCGGTGACGAGGCGACGATCCTGGGCAAGGTCGTGGCGGTGCTGCGGCGGGTGTGATCACCACCGCCGGGCCGGACTGGGCCCCGGGATCTCTGCGCCGATCCCGGGGCCCTGACGCGTCCGCGCCGTCCGCAGAGCCTGGCAGGGCCCGTCGTAGGACCTGTCCCCGGCAGGTCCTACGACGGACCGCCGGAGATACACCCCGACGGCCCGCCCTGTGCTCATTGCGCGGTCTTGGCCGCCGCGTCGATGGCCGCGAGCGAGCGCCGCGCCTGGTTGCGGTCCGTGGTGTACCAGAAATCGGGCAGCGAGGCGCGGAGATAGCTCCCGTACCGGGCGTTGGCCAGCCGGGGGTCGAGCACCGCGACCACGCCCTTGTCGCCCATGGCCCGGACGAGCCGCCCGGCGCCCTGTGCCATCAGCAGCGCCGCATGGGTCGCCGCCACCGCCATGAACCCGTTGCCGCCGGCTTCCTCGACCGCCTTCTGGCGGGCGCTCATCAGCGGGTCGTCGGGCCGGGGGAACGGGATCCGGTCCATGACCACGAGCTGACAGCTCGGGCCGGGGACATCGACGCCCTGCCACAGGGACAACGTCCCGAACAGACAGGTCTCGGGGTCCGCCGCGAAGTTCTTGATCAGCTCCCCGAGCGTCTCCTCGCCCTGCAGCAGGATCGGCTTGTCCTGCCGGCCGCGAAGCTCCTCGGCTGCTGCCTGGGCCGCCCGCATGGAGGAGAACAGCCCCAGGGTGCGGCCGCCCGCCGCCTCCACCAGCTCGGCGAGCTCGTCGAGCATGTCGGTGCGGGAACCTTCCCGCCCGGGCGTGGCCAGGTGCCGGGCGACGTAGAGAATGCCCTGCCTCGGGTAGTCGAAGGGCGAGCCCACGTCGAGGCCCTTCCACTGCGGGATGTCGTCGCCCGTCGTGCCCTCGGGGGCGAGTCCCAGGGATGCCCCGACCCCGTTGAAATCACCGCCGAGCTTGAGCGTCGCCGAGGTCAGCACCACCGAGCGGTCGGCGAACAGCTTCTCGCGCAGCAGCCCGGACACGGACAGCGGCGCGACCCGGACCGAGGCCCCGAAGCGGTCGTGGCGCTCGTACCAGACGACGTCGTACTCCGAGCCCTGCGTGATGCGCTCCGCGACACTGTGGATGGACTCGACCGACGCCATGGCCTGCTTGCGTACCGCGTCCTCGTCCTGGACGGACTTGTCCCGGGTGCCACCGAGGGCGGAGATCACCGTACGCGCGGCGTCACGCAGGGCCATCAGCGCATAGCCGAGGTCCTCCGGTACCTCTTCGAGGCGCCCCGGGAGTGCCAGCTCCATGACCCGCTCGAAGCCCTCCGACGCGGTCAGCAGGGCGTCGGCCGCCTTCTCGTTGACCAGCTTGGCCGCACGGCGCACCGCTCGGTTCACCTGGCCGGGAGTGAGCTCGCCGGTGGCCACCCCGGTCACCCGGGAGACCAGCTCATGGGCCTCGTCGACGATGAGCACCTCGTGCTTGGGGAGCACGGGGGCGCCCTCGATCGCGTCGATCGCGAGCAGGGCGTGGTTGGTGACGACGACATCGGCGAGCTTGGCCCGCTCACGAGCCGCCTCCGCGAAGCATTCGGCGCCGTACGCGCACTTGGTGGCGCCGAGGCACTCACGCGAGGAGACAGAGATCTGGGACCAGGCCCGGTCCGAGACACCCGGCGTCAGGTCGTCCCGGTCGCCGGTCTCCGTCTCGTCCGACCAGTCGCGCATGCGCAGCAGGTCCTGGCCCAGCTTGCTCGACGGCGCCGCCGCTTCGAACTGGTCGAAGAGCCCCTCCTCCTCGTCCTGCGGCGCCCCCTCGTGGAGCCGGTGCAGACAGAGGTAGTTCGACCGGCCCTTGAGCATCGCGAACTGCGGCCGACGGCGCAGCAGCGGGTGCAGCGCGTCGACCGTACGCGGAAGGTCCCGCTCCACCAGCTGGCGCTGGAGGGCCAGCGTCGCCGTGGCCACCACGACCCGCTCACCGTGGGCCAGCGCAGGCACCAGGTACCCGAGCGACTTGCCGGTGCCGGTGCCGGCCTGGACGAGCAGATGGGCGTTGTCGTCGACGGCCTCGGCCACTGCCTCGGCCATGGAGACCTGGCCGGGCCGTTCCGTACCGCCGACAGCGGTGACGGCGGCGTGGAGGAGCTCGGGGAGAGATGGCTTCGTCATAGCGCGTCCACCCTACGGCGCCCCACTGACAACATCGATCGGTCCCGGACTCACGCCGAGGGGTGGAGCGGGTTGGGAACGGTGCCGTGGACTGCGGCGTGCGGGCGCTCCGGCCGGTCGCGGTAGCCGTCCAGATGCAGACGGTTGCGGTTGAGGCACAGGCGCTCGATCGTCGGCGTCAGCATGTCGAAGATCTCGAACCGCTCCTTGAGGTCCGGGAAGCGGGCGTGATGCCTCAGGATCTCGGCACGGACGAGTGACCAGAATTCATCCTCCGGTACGTCCAGCTGCTCCTCGCAGAGTGGGGACAGATAGCGGAAGACGCCCACGAAGAGCCCGGAGTGGATGAACTGGGTGAGGAAGGAGGGGTCCTCCGTGAGCAGGATGTCGCGGACGTCCGCGGGCATCGTGTCGTGCTCGGGCAGCGGCCGGGCGCTGACGTTCACGTCGTCGACGAAGTCCTTGATCGCGAGGCGTGCGGGTACGTCGTTCTCGTCGAAGACGACGATGGCGTTCTCGCCGTGCGGGGAGAACACCGTGCCGTAGCGGTACAGGAAGTGCAGCAGCGGCGGCAGCAGTGCGGCGAAGAGCCGGGTCAGCCAGGCGGCCGGGGTCAGTCCCGAGCGGGCGACGAGCTCGGCGGTGAAGGAACGGCCGTCAGGGTCCGTGTGCAGCAGCGAGGCCAGCGTACGGGCGCGTTCGCCGGGGGCGAGCCGCGGCTGGAGGGGCTCCCGCCAGATCGCCCCGAGGATCTCCTTGAACTGGTACGGCGACTCCGGGAGGTGGTCGTAGAGCGGGTGCTCGACGGCCACCGAGGCGACCTCCCCGAGGAGGATGACGCCGCAGGTTTCGCGGAGGAACGGATCGCCGTCGCAGATTCCCTGGACCCACGCGGTGACGGCCGGGGCGGCGAGCGTGCGTTCGGTCGGCAGCCCCCGCCAGACGAGGGTGTTGAGGATCGACAGGGGCAGCTTGACCGAGTGCCGGTCGGGCCGCCCCACATTGGTGAAGGTGCGGATGGACTGCTGCGGCAGCCGGAGGTCGCCGTCGGCGTGCAGGGGCACGATGTCGCCGTCCGCGATCGCGGGGGCGAAGAGCGGGACGACCCATTCGTCCCATTGCCACGGATGTACGGGAAGGAACAGATAGCCGGCGGGGTCGAGCCCGCGTCCGCGGAGGATCGTGGTGAAGGATTCCCTGACGTCCTGGTCGAGTTCCTGGTCGTAGAGGTCTTCGGGGGTGGCGACACGGCCCACTCCCCGGTAGCCCGCTATGCGGGTGCTGACGGCGATCCAGGGCAGTGCGGTGACCGACCGGGCTTCCGGTGTGAAGCGTGCGGTGTCGGCGGCGGAGAACCCGATGCGGCCCTTGTTCGCCACGAGCCAGGGGTGCCCGGTCTGGTGGCCTTCGAGCTCGGCGTAGGGTAGCTCGGCGAGCTGTGCCGCACGGAGCGCGGTGTGGTCGAGGCGGGCGTCGGCGGTGAGTGTCGCGGTGAGCTCACGGATCAGGTGGCCGAGCGTCGCGCCGTCGACTCCCAGGAGACGGCGGCCGCGGGCGAGGAATCGCAGCGGGTCGCGGAAGGGGGCGCCCTTGCCCCCGATGTCCTCGCCGGTGACCTCGCGGATCGTCGAGGGGTCGACGCGCCAGCTGCCGTAGACACCACGACGGGCGTGGAAGCTCAGGTTCGCGCCGTCGTCGAGCCGCACGGTGTAGTCGCCGGTCCGCCCCGCACCGTCGTCGGTCCGGGGCGCGGGCTCGATGACTTCCTCGTAGGCGAACTCACCGAGCATCTTGGCGAGGAGCCTCGCCGCCGCCCGGTCCCAGGCCGTGCGGTTGAGTTCCGGTGTTTCGAGCGGCGTACGGGGCTCCGTCGGGTGATGGCTCGCAGGATATGTCGGCACGGGGACTCCTCCGGGTGGGACCGATGGGGTTCGAGCGGGCTGTGCGGTACGGCGAGTCGTTCACAGGTGTTCGCGGTGGGCTCGGTCGCGGACCATCAGGGCCGCTCGCTTGTCGGGAAGGTCCACTTCCGCGCAGAAGCGGAAGCCGGCGCTCAGGAAGGCGGACACGGAGGGGGTGTTGCGCAGGTCCGGCTCCGCGACGACACGTCCGCAGAGCGGACGGTTGTCGAGCACGAGGTCCGAGACAGCCCTGAGCAGCACGGTCCCGATGCCCCGCCCGCGGTTGCCCACACCGCCGATGAGGAGGTGGACCCCCATGTCGTGGGGACGCGCCGGGTAGTGACGGGCCAACGGGTCCAGATCGGCCCGGTAGATCTCCCAGTAGCTCATGGGCGTACCGCCGAGGACCCCCAGGCAGGGGACGCTGCGGCCGTCCCCTGCGAGCTGCCGGCGGAGATGGGCGGCCGTGACCGCCTCCGGCCCGGCGAGCTCCCAGAAGGCAGCGACCGCAGGGTCGTTCATCCAGCGGCTGATCACCGCCAGATCGCGTTCGGGCTGCACCGTGACGAGTTGGAACACTCCGGCGGAGGTGGTGACCGGGCTCCAGCCTCCGGGGTCGCCGACGAGAGCGGAGGCGTCGGCCCCTGCGGCTGCCGCAGGGGGGTCACCGAGCAGGGCGAGGAGCTCTTCTGTGAGCCGCAGCTCCAGGGTGTCCTCGGTGCCGGTGGCGTCGGGCGGGACGGCACCGGTCTCGGTGTGGGCATCGGCTTGATGCACCGTGACGCTCTCCTCTCGTGGGTTCAGACGGTCATGCCTTGTCGCTGCGGAGCGGATTGGCGATGGTGACGTACACGGACTGCGTGTCGACCGGCCCGACGAGCTCGTCGAGGCCATGCATCCGGGTCAGCAGGTTGGCCTTGCAGCGCAGCTGCCCGGTTTCCAGGAGGTAGGCCGGCAGGGAGGAGCCCAGCGGGACAGCGCCTTCGAGGAAACGGCGGAACGCGGCGAGCAGCAGCTTCTCGTCGGCGAGCCGCTGGGAGCCGAATGCTCCGATCAGACCGAACACGTTGTTGATGCCGAGGTAGTAGGCGAGCCGCTCGTCGGTGACGGCGTCCGAGACGAAGGTGTCGCTGACCGCACCGATGCCCGGCAGCCGGCGCTCGAGCGCGGACCGGTGGGACTCCCGGAAGTAGTAACCCTGGTTGTCGCGGTACCTGCCGCCGACGGGCCAGCCGTCCGCGTCGAGGATCACGAGAGTGTTCTGCTGGTGGGCCTCCAGGGCGACGCCCGCGTGGGCGTCGAGCCAGAGGACGGGGAGGACGACGCGGTCGAGGTAGCGCAGGAACCACTCGGCGCACACGGCCCCTGTCGTCCTGCCCGTGCGGGCGGCCAGTGAGGAGACCGTGTCGGCGAGCCGCGAGTGCGTGCCCGGACGGCCGGGCCACGGGCGGGGGGCGGTGAGTCCGGCGATGCACACCGCGTCGTCGGCCGGGCCGAACGGATTGTGGCGGAGCATCACGTCGAGGCCGGGGACGGGGCTGCCGTCCGGGTGGTCGACCGCCAGCCAGGCGGGGTCCCGGACGATGTCGAAGCCCGGGTGGGCCTCCTGCCACCGGTCGGCCAGTCCGGTGCGCAGCAGACGGTGGACCTCGGCTCCGCGGTGCAGTTCCTTGCGGAGGTTCTCCCGGCGGGAGTTGGTGATGCGTACGCCCAGCGACAGCTTCAGCATGAGGTCGGAGCCGGGGCGGTGCACGGTGCGGACGGAGGAGGTGGGGTGCCAGCGTTCCCCGTGCGGGCCGAGGTCGTGAAGGAGGCCCTTCTCGCACATGGCGACGACCTCGGGGCGACGCAGGACCTCCGCGGCCTGCCAAGGGTGGAGCGGGAGGGCCGCGCACCCTTCGGGGAGGCTCAGTCCTTCGGCGTGGGGTGCGAGGAGCGCCTCCGCGGGGACCGGCCTGCCGGCCTTCGTCCACGACGACTCCGTGGCAAGCACGGAGCGGTCGACGGCCATCCAGTGGAGCGGGAAGGAGCCGCGCAGCTCGGGTGAGTAGAGCAGTGTCTCGGACTCGGAGAGACCTTCGCGGCTCTTGGGCGTGGGGTGCAAGGGGTGGCCGAGGAGCAGGGACTGCTCGGCCGTGAGGAAGAGGTCCGCCTCGGACGACGCGCTGGGTGTGCGGCGCCGGTCCGCGATGAAGGCCGCCGTGTGCCGCACGGAGTCGGCGACCCTGGCCACCAGATCGACTCCGGAGTTCCGATCGCTCTCACGGCTCAGCAGCGCGGCCACGGTGACGGCGTCGACGCCCGGGGCGCCGGCGGGCGCGTTCTCCAGGGCCGGCGTCCCGAAGCGGTGCCACCCTGTCGCGGACCAGTGGGCGACCGGGACGATCAGTGCGGTGCCGCTCGCGGGGAGAGGGATGCGCAGGGTGCTTCCCTGCGGGCGGGGCAGGTCGTTCTCCCTGGTCCAGCAGCGCAGCAGATTCTCCGTACCGGCCGAGTCCGCGGCCCGGAGCGGATCCGGATGGTCCAGCGGGTCCCGCTCCGTGTGGCCGGGGCCGTCCACCGGGACGGCGCCCGTGGGGGTGTCCGCCCCGGCACGCGGGGTTCCGTACGGACCGGCCTTCTGGCGCGGCACGGTCGTCGACTCGACGGCGAGTGGGCCCTCCGGCAGGTCATGTCCTCGCTGCTGGCTGGTGAGGGGGCCGTCGGCCTCGGGCGCAGGGGTGGGGTTCACGGCGGTCTTCCTTGTGAGGGGTCCGGGATCAGCGGGTCGGCCCGGCAGCGGCCCGGCGGTACGGCGAGCGCTCGGCCGCTCTCAGCGCGTCGGCGAGGCGGTCCACGACCGCCGTCGCCTGTTCGTCGGTGAGGGTGAGGGGAGGGAGCAGTCGGACCACGGCGCTGTGACGTCCGCCGAGTTCGACGATGAGGCCTCGGCGCAGGCATTCCTGCTGCACCGCAGCGGCGAGGGCGGGGTCGGGCGGCGGGGCGGAGCCGTTCTCGGCGGTGACGGTCAGCGGCTCGGCCTCGGGGTCGACGAGCTCGATGCCGATCATCAGACCGCGGCCCCGGACGTCGCCGATGCTCGGGTGGTCCGCGCCCAGCGCCTGGAGCCTGGCGAGCATGCGCGCGCCCAGCGTCCCCGCGCGTTCGGCGAGCCGGTTCTCCCGCACGTACGCGAGAGTCGCGGCACCGGCCGCCATGGCGAGCTGGTTGCCCCGGAAGGTGCCCGCGTGGGCACCCGGCTGCCAGAGGTCGAGCTCTGAGCGGTAGACGATCACCGCGAGGGGCAGCGAACCGCCGATGGCTTTCGAGAGCACCATCACGTCGGGCACGATACCGCTGTGCTCGACCGCCCAGAAAGTGCCGGTCCTGCCGACTCCGGTCTGCACCTCGTCCGCGATCAGGGCGATGGAACGCTCCTGGGTGATCTCACGCATCCGGCGCATCCAGCCGTCCGGGGCGGGATTCACCCCGCCCTCGCCCTGGACCGGCTCCAGAATCATGGCGGCCGGAGCCGGGACACCGCCCTTGGGGTCGTCCAGGAGGGACTCCGTCCAGCGCGCGGCGATGTCGGCGCCCCGCTCTCCGCCGATCCCGAAGGGGCAGCGGTAGTTCTGCGGGAAGGGCAGCCTCGTCACCCTCACGTCAGGAGCGCCGCCCGAAGCGGCCAGGGCACCGGCGGTCATCCCGTGGTAGGCGCCGGTGAAGGCGAGGAGTTCGCTGCGTCCGCTCGCTGCCCGGGCCAGCTTGAACGCGGCCTCGACAGCGTCCGTGCCCGCCGGACCGCAGAACTGGATCCGGGCGTTGTCGGCCAGCCCCCGGGGCAGGGTGGCGAACAGCTCGGTCGTGAAGGCGTCCTTGACGGGCGTCGCGAGATCGAGCACATGCAGCGGTGCGCCGGAGTCGATGACCTTTCTGACGGCCTCGAGCACCACGGGGTGGTTGTGGCCGAGGGCCAGTGTGCCCGCCCCTGACAGGCAGTCGAGATAGCGCCGGCCGTCCGCGCCCTCGATGGTCATGCCCCGCGCGCGTACCGGCACGATCGGCAGGGACCGCGCATAGGTGCGGGCCGCCGATTCACGTAGTGCCTGACGCCGCAGAATCCCTTCGTGCGCAGGGGGAAGTCCCACCGGAGCTGGTTCGGTCACGGCCACGGCTGTTCGTTCCTCCTGCTGTAACAGTTGCGTTGCGCATACGCACGGCCCACCGAGGGCGGACAGCGCCGATGAACGCCGTCCGGGTGTCCCCCGTACATACCAACGACGGGGAAGGCGGGAGATCACGGGTAAATCGGAAGATCCTTGCGCAGGCGGAACCGTGGCCCTGCCGCGCGCCGTCCCCATCGGCACCGGCATAGTAGGGGCCGCACTCGGGACGGAGCCGCCGCTCCGGGGGTGTGCGCCGTGGCCCGCAGCTCCGTGCCGCGCACCCCAAGTCCGCAGTGCAGTACCGAAGTCAGTGACGAAGTCCCAGGGGGATCACCAGATGCGACCCATGCGCCCGACCGATACCGCACACCGCGGGGGGAGCGCCCGTCGCACCCCTCGGGTGTTCGCCGCAGCCGCCCTCGCCGCTGTCCTGACGCTCACCGCCACCGCCTGCGGGCCGGAGGAGGACGGCGCGATCAGCGAGCCGAGCAGTTCCACCGGCCAGTCCTCCGACGGGAAGGTCACGATCCCGGACGATCTCAAGGACCGGCTCAAGGAGCACGGGATCGACCTCGACAAGTGGCGGAACGGCGAGTGGAAGAACTGGGACAAGGACAAATGGCTGCGTGAGGCCAAGGATTACGTCAATCCCATCATCGAGGACCTCTGGGACCCGGACCGGATGCGGGAGGCCGACAAGCCCCCGGAGAACCCCGTCGACAACGACATCTCCGGCGACGAGGGCGTGACGGATCCGACCCCCGCACCGGTGGAGGCCGCGAACCTGCAGACGCCGTACAACGACAGCGCGCCGGAGTCCGGCAAGCTCCTGTTCGACGGCCCCGAGGGTTCGATGGTCTGCTCGGCGACCGTGGTGCAGGACCCGGCCCACCCGGGCAAGTCCAACATGGTCTGGACCGCCGGGCATTGTGTGCACGCGGGCAAGAACGGCGGCTGGTACCGCAACATCGCCTTCGTCCCCTCGTACAACGACAGCGGTATGTCGACGGCCGAGCTGCAGAACGCGTCCAAGGAGGAGGTCGCTCCGTACGGCTTGTGGTGGGGCCAGTGGGCGCAGACCTCCGAGCAGTGGATCAACCAGGGCGCCGCGACCGGCGGCCAGGGCGCTCCGTACGACTTCGCGGTGCTGCAGGTCGCTCCGGAGAAGGGCTCGACGGGCAAGTCCCTGGAGGAGACCGTCGGTTCGGCCCTCCCGGTCGAATTCGACGCCCCGGCCGTCCCGGAGATCGACAGCATGACGGCGACCGGCTATCCGGCGGCCCCGCCTTACGACGGCCAGAAGGCGCTGCAGTGCACCGACGGGCCGGGCCGCCTGGCCATCTTCGAAAAGCAGCCGACGATGTACCGCATCGGGTGCACGATGACCGGCGGTTCCTCCGGTGGTGGCTGGGTCGCGAAGGGCCAGGACGGTAAGCCCGCGCTGGTCTCCAACACCTCCATCGGCCCGGTCACGGCGGGCTGGCTGGCCGGCCCGCGCCTGGGCAAGGAGGCCAAGGGCGTCTACGAGGCCGTGAGCAAGAAGTACGCGGCGCAGTAGCCCCCACGGCCGTCGGCCCCCGGTACGGCCTGCGCCGTAC
>NZ_JBHWZS010000147.1:0-20071 GCF_042728155.1 Streptomyces sp. NPDC060209 | reverse complement strand
CCCGGCGACAGCCGGACGGGGGCTGCTGTCATACGGCGGGCCGGTCCGGCAGTTGCGCGGGCGCCGGTTCGGTGGGCGTGGTGGGCGGCGGCACGGTCTCGGTGCTCTCCGCGCCGCCTCCGGCCAGGCGCAGGGCCACGACCGCGGTGAGGCCGGCCAGCACGCCCCAGGTCAGCGCGGCGGGGACGCCGTGGCCGAGGCTTCCGGACAGGTGCTGCCATCCCCAGCGCGCCCCCGAGTCCCCACCGGTCATCACTGCCTGCAGCAGCTGGTTCGCCAGCAGTCCGACGACGGTCGCGCAGACCGCCCCGGCCACCATCGCCGGCACGGTGGCCCGGGTGAGCAGGACGGGCAGTCGCCGCAGCGTCCACCACACCACGGCGAGCAGCAGCACGTCGGCGAGGCGGTACAGGAACCAGTGGCCGGTCGACCCGCCCGCCGGGCCCGCCCAGCCGCCGAGCAGCAGCCACTGCCGCAGCAGGTCGCCCGGTTCGGAGAGCAGCCGGCCGGGCAGGGAGACCGTCTGGATGGACGCTGCCACCGACTCGTAGGAGAGGACCACCGAGGAGACGGCGACCACGGCGGTACCGGCGGTCGCCGCGAGACGGGCGGCCCGCACGGGGACGGCCCGCAGCGGCAGCGGGCCCGCGCCCTTGGCCGTGATCCGCGCCACGAGCACGGTGACGGCTGCCGCGACGAGCGCGGTCACCACCACGATCTGCCGCCCGCCGGAGCCCACGGACGCCAGCTGGGGCAGGAGGCGGTAACTGCCGTGCCCGTACGAGGCGATGAGCCACGGCGCGGAGACGGTCACCGCGAGGGTCCCGGTGACCAGGCCCCAGGCCCACACCGCGAGGAGCGTGGCCGGAAGGCGGCCGTTCACCGGTGGCAGCCTGCGGACCAGGAGGAGCGCGCCGGGTACGAAGAAGGCGAAGAGCGCGGCGAACCGGATCTGCATCGCGGTCCCGTACAGGGAGAGATAGCGGCCGGGGTCGGCCGAGCCCTGATCCCCGATGTCCCCCAGTACCCCGGTGCCGAACCGGACCGAGTCCGGCGGATCGTATGACCAGGGGGTGAGCCAGTACTGGAGGTCGGCGGCCGTCCGGCCGCCGAGCGCATCGCTGGTGCCCGGCAGACGCAGTGCGTTCACGCTCGCCCCCGCCCACCACAGAAGTGCCGTGAGCAGCACCCCTCCGACCAGTGCCGGTATCGCCGCACGTCTGTATGTCATGAACTGCCCCCGCATCGATCACGCGCCCCGTGAATTCCCCCTGGCCGATGGGAGGTTACGGGGCGGTGATCACACGAGGGTCACGGTCGCACGTCGTCTTGGCGGGCCGTGCCACGCGAAGGGCCGGGCCCTCCACCCCTGATGGAGAGCCCGGCCCTTCGGGGAGCGCCGAGCGGTGAAGCGGTTCGGTCCCGGTGGTCCGGAGGCCAGCCGATTCGTCCTACATGGATCACGATCACCGTTACCGCCGCATCGGTGATTTCGTACATCACCCGATAGCGGCCCACATGCATGCGGCGGAGGGTGGGGGCTCCGTACTCGGCTGACCCCTCCGGTCGAGGGCTGTCGGCGAGGAGATCGACGGCGTCCATCAGCAGGCGCAGGCCGTCGGGGTCATCCTTGAGGAATCGGGCCGCCTGATCGATGGCGTGCTCGTCCATGTGACCTGATACGTCAATGCTGCTCCAGGCCGAGTCGGGCGCGTACCTCGTCATGAGACACGGTCTCCACCGTGCCGGCCGTCTGACGCGCACGGTACTGCGCCAGAGCGAGGGCGTCCTCGAGCTCGGCGAGCTCCTGCGGGTTGATCAGTATGGCGGCGGGCTGGCCATGGTCGGTGATGGTGATGCGCTCGCGAGCGTGGGACGCCCGGCGCACCAGCGAGCCGAAGCGGGCGCGGGCCTCTGTGATCGGCAGTGTGTCACTCATGTGCAGAAGTGTACACTTCTAGCGCCTTTGTGGGGTGGGGTGCGCGAAGGGCCGGGCCCTCCACCCCTGATGGAGAGCCCGGCCCGTTCCGCGGGAGTACCGAGCGGTGTACCGGTGGTCAGGACCGGGTCAGCGCTTGATCTCCTTGATCTTGAGCATCCGCGTGATGACCTTGTCGAGCTCGTCGTCCTTGAAGACGTTCTTCCAGTCGTCGCGGACGATCGACTCGCGCCCGTAGTCCATCGCGATCAGGCACGCGTCGGAGAACGGGTTCGAGCCCTTGAGGGTGTTGGCCAGCGCGACCTGCGTGTGGCCGAGCAGCATGGCGCGGGCGGCCTTCTCCGGGACGCCCACCGTGTGGACCGTCTCGTGGAGCGCCTCGGTCAGCAGGGCGCCGACCATGCAGGCGATCGTCTCGACGAGGGTCGGCTCCAGGACCGCGAGCTGCTTGACGGTCACCCAGTGCACCTCGACGACCGGTGCGTACATGGTGGAGATGACGGCCTCGGCGAGCTCCTGCGCGGCCGGGTCGGCGGCCTCGTCGGCGGGCTCGAAGGAGGCGACGACCTCCTGCGGGGCGGCGATGCCGCCGAAGGTGTCCGCCCATTCCTCCTTCGTCGTGCGCTCCAGGAACACCGACGGGTGGCAGGGGTGCGCGACGGCGTTGTGCACGTCGGCGCGGCGGGTCAGCAGGCCGGCGTAGGCGGCGGCCGGGTCCAGGGTCAGCAGGATCGCGCCGGGCTTCATGACCGGGACGAGCTGCTCGGAGACCGTGCCGAGGACGACGTCAGGGACGGCGAGGATGACGACGTCGGCCTGCGCGGCGGCGTCGGCGCTGTCAGTCAGCTCGCGGCCGAGCTCGCGGATCAGCTCCTGGCCCTTGGGGGAGTTCTCGGCGAAGAGGGTGGTGAAGTCGCTCTTGACCAGGTTGTTGGAGACGCGCTGGCCCATCTTGCCTGCGGCCCCGATGACGGCGACGGTCTTGGATCCGGTGGCCATTACTTGCTCCTCAAAAGGGTGTTGATGCTGTGCCGGGTCCACTGGTCCTCCAGGCGGGCGGTTTCCTCGAAATCGCCCTGCCAGGGGAGCCAGTGCTCCACGATCTGGTTGATGCCCCGCTCGTCCGGTCCGACCGTGTCGATCATGTGGCCGTAGTCGAGGAGGCCCTCGCCGAGAAGGCAGCCGGCGAAGGTGAAGCCGACCCAGCCGTCGCGGCGGGAGAACGAGAAGTCCTTGACGTGGATGTTCACCACGTAGGGGGCGGTGGCGTCGACGACGTCCACCGGGCGCTCCAGCCGGGCGACGCTGTTGCCCGGGTCGAGGACGACGCCGAGGTGCGGGCTGTCCACGCCGCGTACGACTGACAACAGGTCGTCGGTCGATACCTGTTCGTAGGTCTCCAGGCCGAGCGTGACACCCGCCGCCGCGTAGGCGGGGACGGCCTCGCGCAGGAGGGCGGTGGCCTCCGCGACGGTCGGCCGGTGGTCCGCGGTGTTCATCATCGAGCGCACCAGGGTGACGCCCAGGCGCCGTGCGATGCGGAGGTAGGTGGCGAGGTGCTCCGTGCGCACGCCCCTGGTGCCCAGCTCCAGCGTGATGCCGTGCCCGGCCGCCGTTGCGCGCAGGGCGTCGAGCTGCTCGTCGTCGTACGTCTCGATCAGCGGGTAGTCGCAGATCTGGAAGACCTCGCCGCCCGTCTCCCGGGTCTGCGCGAGCATCTCGTCGAGCGTGACGGGGCGGGGGGCCCTGTCCGAGATGCGCCAGAAGAAGGCGTAGGTGCTCAGGCCGTAGGACACGCGAGAGCTCCTTCCAGGGTCTCGTCGAGGATGCGTTCCACCGCTGCCGGGTCGTGGGCGAAGCGGCCGAGGAACAGTCCGTCGACGCCCGTGCCCAGTTCGGTCAGCAGCCCGGGGCCCGCGCTGCCGCCGTAGATCACGCGGCTGCCGGCCAGGGACGGCTGGGTGGCGAGCCAGGTGGTGAGGGCTGCGCAGACGGCGCGGATGTGCTCCGGGGAGGCGGGCCGGGGGGCGCCGATGGCCCACTGCGGCTCGTACGCCAGGACGACCGGGGCGAGGGGGCCCTCGTGTGCCGCCGTGGCCAGGATGCGTTCGGCCTCGGCGACCGTGCGTGCGGCCGCCTCGGAGGGGGACACCTGGTCGAGTTCGCCGATGCAGAGCACCGGGGTCAGGCCGTTGCGCAGGGCGGCAGCGGTCTTGGCGGCGACGACCGTGTCGCCCTCGCCGAAGAGCCGGCGGCGCTCGGCATGGCCGACCTCGGCGTAGCGTGCGCCGATCTCGTGCAGGTGGGCGCCGCTGACCTCGCCGGTGTACGGGCCGGAGTCGTCGGTCGCCAGGTCCTGCGCGCCGGTCCGCACCTCCGTGCCTGCCAGGATCCCGGTGACCGGGACCAGCGCGGGGAAGGCGGGCAGCACGAACAGCTCGGCCGTTCCGCTGGTGACAGCCGGGTGCCGGGCGGCGAGTGCGGCGATGCTGCGCGCCCAGTTGAGGGTCTGGTGGTGGCCGAAGTACATCTTCAGGCTCACCCCGATCGTGACCCGGGGGTTCTGCGCGGCGGACATCAGGCTGCGGCTTCCTGCTGGTTCTCGTGGTCGTTCTTGTTCTCGTAGTCGTCCATCAGCGCGACCTTGGCGGCGGACGCCGACGCCTCGTCGAAGCGGTACGTCAGCCACTCGGCGGCGAGCCGGCGGGCCAGCTCCAGGCCGACGACGCGCTGGCCGAAGGTGAGGACCTGGGCGTTGTTCGAGAGGACCGCGCGCTCGACGGAGAAGGAGTCGTGGGCGGTGACGGCCCGGATCCCCTTGACCTTGTTGGCGGCGATGGCGACCCCGAGGCCCGTTCCGCAGACCAGCAGGGCGCGGTCGGCCTCGCCGCGGGCGATCATCTCGGCGGCGGCGATGGCGACCTTCGGGTAGGCGGTGTGCCCGTCCGCGTCGACCCCCACATCGGTGACGGTGGCGACGAGGCCGCTGGCCTCCAGGTCCTTCCTGAGGGCTTCCTTGTACGCGTAGCCGGCGTCGTCGGAGCCGACGACGATGCGGAGCTTTTCGGACATCAGTGGTTCTCCAGGGTGGGTACGAACACGCCGTGCACGGCACGGACGATCAGGGCGAGCGAGTGGGCTCCGGCATCCGGAGTGCCGAGGCTCTTCTCGGCGTGCGGCCGGGCGCGGCCCATCCGGGGGAGCAGGCCCGCCGTGGCTTCTGCGGCGGCGGACGCGGAGTGCGCGGCGGTGTCCCAGGCGGTGGCCAGGGGCTGTCCCGCCTGCGTGGCGGCGGTGAGCGCGTAGGAGAAGGGGACGAGGACGTCGACCATCGTCTTGTCGCCGACCTCCGCCTTCCCGAGCTCCATCACGCCGGCCGTCGCCCGTGCGACCCCTGAGGCGACCACGGGGGCCGTGGGCCGCTCGGTGTCGCCGAGCGCGGTGCCGACCGCCCGGAGGATGACGCCCCACAGGGCGCCGGAGGTGCCGCCCGCCCGGTCGGCCCAGGCGTCGGCAGCCCGGTGCAGAAGCGTTTCTGCACCGGCGCCGAGCGTCTCGGCGCGGGCCGCCGCCTCGTACGCCCCGGTGGAGCCGCGCTGCATGCCGATGCCGTGGTCGCCGTCACCGGCGACCGCGTCGATCCGGCCGAGCTCCTCGGCGTGGACACCGACGGTGTCCTTGAGGACGCGCAGGGCGGCGAGGACCGTGCGGGCCGCCTCGCGGGAGGCGTCGGTGGCGGGCGGGACGCTGTCCTCGGCCGCCTCCGCCGTCAGGTCCGGGACGAACAGTTCCGCGGCTTCGACGGTGCCCTTGCGGTAGGCGGGGGCGTCGGCCGGGGCCGTCCACAGCGGCTCCAGCTCCTCGGTGAGCCAGCACAGGGTGAGCGAGACACCGGCCATGTCGAAGCTGGTGACCAGCTCGCCGACCTCGGGGTCGACGGTCTGGACACCGGCCTCGGCGAGAAGTTGCGCGACCCGGCGGTAGACGACGAACAATTCCTCGTACTTCACCGAGCCGAGGCCGTTGAGGATCACCGCGGCCCGCTGCCCGCGCGGCGACCCGACTCCCTCGGGAAGCTCGCCGAGGACGGTGGAGACCAGGAGTTCGGCCGCCTCGTCGGCGGTCGGCACGGGCCGCTCGCCCATGCCGGGCTCGCCGTGGATGCCGAGGCCCACGGCCATGCGGCCCTCGGGAACCGTGAAGAGGGGGTGGTCGGCGCCCGGCAGCGTGCAGCCGGAGAACGCGACACCGAAGGAGCGGGTACGGGCGTTCGCCAGCTCCGCGATCCGGGTCACCTCGTCCAGCGGCCGGCCGGCCTCGGCCGCCGCTGCGGCCACCTTGAAGACGGCCAGGTCCCCGGCGACACCGCGGCGCTTGTGGGCGTCGTCGGGCGAGGCGCTGGACATGTCGTCCGTGACGCCGAGCGTGCGGGCGGGTATGCCCTCGGCGGTCAGCTCTGCGGCGGCCTGGCCGAAGTGCAGGACGTCGCCCGCGTAGTTCCCGTAGGCGAGGAGGACGCCGCCGCCGGTCTCGGCGGCCCTGGCGACCTGGCGCACCTGGTGGGCGGAGGGCGAGGCGAAGACGTTGCCGACCGCCGCGCCGTGGGCGAGGCCCTGACCGACCAGCCCGGAGAAGGCCGGGTAGTGCCCGGAGCCGCCGCCGACCACCACGGCGACCTGGCCGGGGGCGGTACGGGTGGCCCGGACCACTCCGCCGGGGACCTGGCGGACCCTGCGGGGGTGGGCGGCGACGAAGCCTTCGAGCGCTTCGTCGGCGAAGGCGGCGGGGTCGTTGGACAGGCGGGTCATCAGCGAACCTCTGCGAGAGGCCGGCCGTGGTGCGCGTCCCGGTCGTTGGACCGTTTGGCGAGCCACAGCATCAGCGCGGCGGACATGAGCATGAAGGCCCCGACGAGGAACAGCGGCAGGTAGTACGCACCGCTGAAGTCCTTCAGCCAGCCGGTCACGTATCCGGCGGCGAAACCGGCCACGTTGCCCGCGGTGTTGATCAGGGCGATACCGGCCGCGGCTGCCGCGCCGGTCAGGAACTGCGAGGGGACCGACCAGAAGACCGGCAGCGCGGCGAAGATCGCACAGGCGGTGACGGTGATGACGGCGATCGTGGCGGCCGGTGAGCCCATGTAGAGGGCGACCGGGATGGAGATTCCGCCGACGACGGCCGGTCCCGCGATGTGCCAGGTACGGACACCGTGCTTGGTGGCGTTGCGCGACCAGAAGTAGAGGACGATCGCGGCCGGGAGGTACGGGACGGCCGTGATCAGGGCCTTGTCCATGACGCTGAACGTCGTGCCGAACTGCTCCTGGAAGCCGTTGATGATCGTCGGCAGGAAGAAGGCGAGGGCGTACAGGCCGTAGATGAAGCCGAAGTAGATGAGGGCGAGCGTCCACACCCGGCTGTTGGTGAAGGCGGCCTTCAGGGCCTCCTTGCCGTGGTTGGTCTTCTCGTCCGCACCGGTCTTGCCGGCGTTCTCGGCTGCGAGTTCCTTCGTCAGCCAGTCCCGCTCGTCAGGGGTCAGCCACTTCGCGTCGGCCGGCTTGTCGATCAGGTAGAACCAGGCGACGACACCCAGCAGGATCGCCGGGATGGACACGCCGAGGAACATCACGCGCCAGCCCTCGAGGCCGAAGAGCCCGTGCTGGTTGATGAACCAGCCGGCGAGCGGGGCGCCGATGACAGTGGTCAGTGGCTGCGCCAGGTAGAAGAGGCCGAGCACCTTCGTACGGTGCCGGGAGGGCACCCACTGGCTGAGGAAGAGGATCGCGCCGGGGAAGAAGCCGGCCTCGGCGACACCGAGCAGGAAGCGGAGCGTATACAGCTGCTCGATGTTCTGCACCCAGGTGAAGAGGAGGGCGACGATGCCCCAGGACACCATGATCCTGGCCAGCCAGCGCCGGGCGCCGAACTTGTGCAGTGCCATGTTGCTGGGCACTTCGAGAATGATGTAGCCGATGAAGAAGACGCCGGAGGCGAAGCCGAACTGCGCCGCGGTGAGGGCGAGGTCCTGCCCCATGCCGTTGGGCTCGGCGAAGGAGACGGCCGTCCGGTCCAGGTAGTTCACGAAGAACATCAGGGCCACGAAGGGGACGAGCCGGACCGAGACCTTCTTGATCGCTGATCTCTCGATCGCTGAATGCGCAGTGGCGCCCATGGAGACTCCTCGCTTGCGGACCGCTTTGTCCGGTTCTGTGTCTACTCCGGCAGGTGAAGGCGAACCATGGAAGGTTGTGTTTCCGGCCGGTGAACAACTCCAAGCTAGCCCTGGATCCTAAATTGGTCACCAATTTACCAAAGTGACGTAGGTCGCTCCCCTGAGCTCTTCTCCTGGACCGATGAGCGCGTTATCGTCCGCCCGCTCCGGGGTTCCGTCGTCCCGTCTGATGTACTGGTCAGCGTGTCCACGCAGCCCGAAGCGCCCGATTTCACGTCACTTCTGCGCCCCGTCGTACGGGAGTCCTCGGTCAGTGAGGTGGCCAAGCGGCTCCTTGATCACCTGTCCGAGGGAAACCTGAAGCCGGGTACGCGCCTGCCCGCCGAGCGCCAGCTCGCCGACGCCCTCGGCGTCGCGCGCTCCAGCGTGCGCGGGGCGCTGTCCGCGCTGGACGTCCTGGGCATCATCGAGATCAGGCCGGGCTCGGGCTCGTACGTCCGTGAGGGGACCTCGGAGTTCCTGCCGCGGGCCATCAACTGGGGCCTGATGCTCGGTCAGCGCCGCACGCAGGACCTGGTCGAGGTCCGCACCTTCATGGAGGGCATGTCGGCGCGGCTGGCCGCGGACCGGGCGTCCGAGGCGGACGTCGAGCGGCTGGAGAAGCACCTGGAGCGGATGCGGGAGGCGGGGACGGACGTCAAGGCGTTCATCGACGCCGATATCGCCTTCCATCTGGAGACCGCGAACATCGCCCGCAACACGGTGCTCAGCGACATCCTGCACTCCATCCGGGCTCTGCTCCAGGTGTGGATGGAGCGGGCGGGAGACATCGAGGGCACGGTCAGCGGGACGCTGCACGAGCACGGGGCCGTGCTCGACGCGATCCGGGCGGGTGACCCGGAGGGCGCGGACGCGGCGATGGCCGAGCACATGCGGCTGGCGAGCGACCGGCTGAGGCTCTCGCTGCGCGGAGACGAGGACCAGGGGGAGTAGGGGCTCAGGGCCGCGAATGCTCGGGAGGCGCGGACTCCTCAGCGGGAGGCGCGGTCTCCTCCGCGGGAAGGGCGGCCTGCTCGGGAGGGGCGGCCTCCGCGGCGGGTGCGGACCGTGCGGGCGGGGTGGCGAACGCCCTTCGGCGCCCGGCTCCGCCCAGCAGTGCCGGAAGCTCGGTCAGGGCGCTGACGCGCCAGTCCGCCGTCTCCACGACGTCCGGGTGGTCCGCCCACCAATGACCGTACGGGCCACGGCGGATGTGGGCCGCCCTCAGTCCTGAGGACTTCGCAGGGAAGAGGTCGTCGGCGGGATGGTCGCCCACGTACAGGGTGGCCTCCGGTGCGGCGCCCGACACCTCCAGTACGCGGGCGAAGAACTCCCGGTCCGGTTTCGTGACGCCCCACTCCTCCGAGGTGACGACCAGGTCGGCCGGCAGGTCCAGAGCTCGCAGAAGCTCTCCGGCCCGGACCGTCCGGTCGCCCGCGACGACGATCCGCAGCCCGAGCGCGCGTAGTTCGGCCAGGGCGGGGCGGACGTCGGGGTAGAGGTCCGTCTCGTCCAGGTGCTCGCCGCGGCCGGCCGCCGCACGGGCGTGGTACGCCTCGCCGACGTCCATGCCGGGGCGCAGGACGCGCAGTGCGTCGGTGCAGTCGCGGCCCTGTGCGACGGCGGCGCCCACCAGCGCGCTGACGGTGTGCGGCGGGACCCCGAGCCAGTCGGCCCAGGAGGCCCAGTGGCGGTCGTCGCGGACGAGGGTTTCTCCGATGTCGAAGACGATCGTTTCCATCACCTCTCCGAGCCTACGGGGCAAGCAGGACATAACGGCCAAGGCGCCAGTGCCGGACGGGCGGTTACGCCGGACATGGGCCCTGGTCCGGGAGGAGCGGCACGCTCGTATGCTCGGTTCATGACCGATCCTCAGCGCCCCACGACCAACGCCATGCGGCGCGCCCTCCGGCGGGCCCGCGACGGTGTCGCCCTCGACGTGGCCGAGGCCGCAGTACTGCTCCAGGCGCGGGGGGAGGACCTGACCGATCTCGCCGCGTCCGCCGCCCGGGTCCGGGACGCGGGTCTCGACGCCGCGGGCCGGCCCGGAGTGATCACGTACTCCCGCAAGGTCTTCATCCCGCTGACCCGGCTCTGCCGTGACACCTGCCACTACTGCACCTTCGTCACCGTGCCCGGGAAGCTCAAGCGCGCGGGCCACGGGATGTTCCTGTCGCCCGACGAGGTCCTCGACATCGCCCGTAAGGGTGCCGAAATGGGCTGCAAGGAAGCGCTGTTCACGCTCGGCGACCGGCCGGAGGACCGCTGGCCCGAGGCGCGGGAGTGGCTGGAGGCGGAGGGGTACGACGACACCCTGGCGTATGTGCGGGCCATGGCGATCCGGGTGCTGGAGGAGACGGGGCTGCTGCCGCACCTGAACCCCGGTGTGATGACGTGGACGGACCTGCAGAGGCTGAAGCCCGTCGCCCCGTCCATGGGCATGATGCTGGAGACGACGGCGACCCGGCTGTGGTCGGACAAGGGCGGCCCCCACTACGGCTCCCCTGACAAGGAGCCGGCGGTCCGGCTGCGGGTCCTGGAGGACGCCGGCCGGTCCAACGTGCCCTTCACCACGGGCATCCTGATCGGGATCGGTGAGTCCTACGAGGAGCGCGCCGACTCCCTCTTCGAGATGCGCAAGACCGCCCGGGCCTACCACGGCATCCAGGAAGTCATCGTCCAGAACTTCCGCGCCAAGCCGGACACGGCGATGCGCGGGATGCCGGACGCCGAACTGGAGGAGCTGGCCGCCGCGATCGCCGTCGCCCGCCACATCCTCGGCCCCTCGGCCCGCATCCAGGCCCCGCCGAACCTCGTCGACGCCGAGTACGCCCTGCTGATCGGCGCGGGCATCGACGACTGGGGCGGCGTGTCACCGCTCACGCCCGACCATGTGAACCCCGAGCGCCCCTGGCCGCACATCGACGAACTCGCGGCCCGCACCGCCGAGTCCGGCTTCCAGCTCCGCGAACGCCTGACGATCTACCCGGAGTTCATCCAGCGCGGTGAGCCCTGGCTGGATCCCCGCCTGCTGCCGCACGTGCGGGCGCTCGCCGACCCGGAGACCGGCCTCGCGAAGGAGGGCGCGATCCCGGTCGGGCTGCCCTGGCAGGAGCCCGACGAGGGCTTCAACGCCGTCGGCCGCACCGATCTGCACCGCACCATCGACACCGAGGGCCGCACCGGCGACCGGCGCGACGACTTCGACGAGGTGTACGGCGACTGGGAGGCCCTGCGTGAGGCCGCCGCCCCCGGCATGGTCCCCTCCAGGATCGACGCCGACGTACGCCAGGCCCTGAGCCAGGCCGCCGACGACCCCACGAAACTCACCGACGACCAGGCCCTCGCACTGCTCCACGCGGACGGACCGGCGCTGGACGAGCTGTGCCGGATCGCGGACACCCTGCGCCGCGACGTGGTCGGTGACGACGTCACCTACATCGTCACCAGGAACATCAACTTCACCAACGTCTGCTACACCGGCTGCCGTTTCTGCGCCTTCGCACAGCGGCGTACGGACGCCGACGCCTACACCCTCTCCCTGGACCAGGTCGCCGACCGTGCGGCGCAGGCCTGGGACGTCGGCGCGGTCGAGGTCTGCATGCAGGGCGGCATCCACCCGGACCTGCCCGGCACCGCGTACTTCGACATCGCCCGTGCGGTGAAGGAGCGCGTGCCCGGCATGCACGTCCACGCCTTCTCGCCGATGGAGGTGGTCAACGGCGCGACCCGCACCGGCATGTCCATCCGCGACTGGCTGACCGCCGCCAAGGAGGCCGGGCTCGACTCGATCCCGGGTACGGCGGCGGAGATTCTCGACGACGAGGTCCGCTGGATCCTCACCAAGGGGAAGCTGCCGACGGCCGACTGGCTGAACGTCATCCGCACGGCGCACGAGACGGGCCTGCGCTCCTCGTCCACGATGATGTACGGCCATGTCGACCAGCCCCGCCACTGGCTCGGCCACTTCAGGACGCTGGCCCGCCTCCAGCAGGAGACCGGTGGCTTCACGGAGTTCGTCACGCTGCCCTTCATCCACACCAACGCCCCGGTCTACCTGGCGGGCATCGCCCGTCCCGGTCCCACCGACCGCGACAACCGGGCCGTCACCGCGATGGCCCGCCTCCTGCTCCACCCGCACATCACCAACATCCAGACCAGTTGGGTGAAGCTCGGGGCGGAGGGGGCCGCCGAGATGCTCCGCTCGGGCGCGAACGACCTGGGCGGGACCCTGATGGAGGAGACCATCTCCCGCATGGCGGGCTCCAGTTACGGCTCGTACCGCTCGATCCAGGACCTCGTCGCCATCGCCGACCTGGCGGGCCGGCCGGCGAAGCCGCGTACGACGCTGTACGGCGAGGTGCCGGAGGAGCGCGTCACGTCGGCGGCGGCATCGGACGGCCACCTGCCGGAGCTGCTGCCGGTGCTGCCGGGCTGAGACTCATCCCCCGCGCTTCCCGTCGGCAACGGGGAGCGCGGGGTCGCCGCTCGGATGCGGGGATTGACGGATCGCCGCAGTGGTACACAAGATGTACTATCGACGCATGGTCTTGAAGCGGACAAATGTGTACGCCGACGACGAGGATCTCGCCTTGATCAAGGAGGCGGCGGCCCGGATCGGCGTGTCCGAAGCGGAGCTGATCCGTGAAGGAATCCACCGCATAGCTCTTGCCCGGCGGGTCTGGGACAAGCCGTTCGTGGAGGACGGGGAGACCTTCGATCTGGGTGGACCGGTCACCCGGGAGGCAGTGCGCGACGCCGTGTCCGACGGGTTCTCCGAGCGTGAGGCCCGTAATCGGGGGCACGCGGCTTGATCGCCGTTGTCGACACGTCCGGGCTGCTGGTCCTGTACAACCGCTCCGATCCGGACCACCTCGCCGCGCGTAAGGCCGCCGATCAGTGCGGCCTCCTCGTCGCCAGTCCCCTTGCGCTCGCCGAAGTGCACCAGGTGGCCACGAGCCGGGCCGGGCGCCGCGCTGCCGACGGTATTCTCCGCTCGCTGACAGCTCGCATCAGAGAGTTGCGGCTGGTGCTGGCGCCTCCGACGCCGGACATTCTCGACGCGGCGCTGGCCGTACGAGCTCGCTACGGCTCGCTGAACCTGGATCTCGTGGACGCGGTGAATGTGGCGCTCGCAGCGGAGTACGACACCGACGCCGTCCTGACGAGAGATCTCCGGGACTTCAGGGCACTGCGGCCGCTCGCCGGGCGCTACGCCCACTTCAGGATCCTGCCGGATGATCTCTGAGCGGTGCCGATGCCTGCCCGGCGCCGCTCAGTCCCCGCGCGTGCTCCCGCCCGCCGCTGTGGCGATCACGTCGTCCAGTACCTCCCGGGAGCGGCGCAGCTCGTCGATCTTCCGGTCGATACGCTCGCGCTCCAGGGTGAGGTCGCTCACCAGGCTCGGGGTGGCGGTCGCGGAGGGACCGCCGTCCGCGTCCCGTACGCAGGGCAGCAGGTCGGCGATCTTCGAGCTGCACAGCCCGGCCGCGTAGAACTCCTGGATGCGGATCACACGGTCGACCGCGCCCTCCGGGTAGTCGCGGTGGCCGCCGGGGGTGCGCTCGGCCGCCAGCAGTCCCTGGGTCCCGTAGTAGCGCAGGGAGCGCTCGCTCACGCCCGTACGCCGGGCCAGCTCGCCGATCCGCATGGAACTCCTCACCTCCGGGGCTTGAACCTGACACCAATGTCAATTCTTACCGTTCCGGCATGACGAACGCAGCCACTTCCTCCCGGAAGCTCTTCGAGACCGTCTCACTCGGCCCCCTCACCCTTCCCCACCGCCTCGTAATGGCTCCGCTGACCCGGAACCGTGCCACGCCCGAGGGTGTACCGACCCCGCTCATGGCCGCCTACTACGCCCAGCGTGCCTCGGCGGGGCTGATCATCGCGGAGGCCTCCACGCCGAACCATGTGGGGCAGACGTATCCGAACATCACGGCGATCCACAGCCCGGCGCAGGTCGAGGGCTGGCGCCGGGTCACCGAGGCGGTGCGGGCGGAGGGCGGCAGGATGTTCCTCCAGATCCAGCACGGCGGACGCGTCGGGCACCCCGACACCAGCGGGCTGACGCCCGTGGCCCCCTCGCCGGTCGCGCTGCCCGGGACGATCCACACCCCGGACGGGCGCAGGCCCTCGGTCGTCCCGCGCGAGATGACCGCCGAGGACATCAGGTCCACCGTGGCGGACTTCGCCTCCGCCGCCCGCAACGCGATCGAGGCGGGCTTCGAAGGGGTCGAGGTGCACAGCGCCAACGGCTATCTGCTGCACCAGTTCCTGGCCCAGGGGACCAACCGGAGGACCGACGGGTACGGCGGGCCCGTGGGCCACCGCATCCGCTTCGTCGTGGAGGTGGTCGAGGCCGTCATCGAGGCGATCGGGCCCGAGCGGGTCGGCCTGCGCGTCTCTCCGGGCAACACGGTCAACGGCATGGACGAGGGCGACACCGCGGAGATCTACCCCGCGCTCCTCGCCGCCCTGGCGGGCCGCGGCGCGGCCTATCTGCACGTGGGGTACGCCGACCCGGAGGACCCCGTCCTCCAGCGGATCCGGAAGGACTGGCCGGGCACGCTGATCGCCAACCCCGTCCTGCCGAAGGACCGCATCCCGGAGGACGGCGGCATCGCCCACGGCGAGCGCCTGCTGGCAGCCGGAGCCGACGTGATCGCGCTCGGCCGCTCCTTCCTGGCCAACCCCGACCTGATCCGCCGGATGCGCACGGGCGCTCCGGTGAACCAGGTCCGGGACGCGTACCTGATGTACGTGGGCGGGGAGACGGGCTACACGGACTATCCGACGCTGGACGCCGTGGGGTGAGCCGGGTGGGCGACGAAGGCGGTCCATGCGGGCGCGGCGATGACGAGGGAGGGGGCGTCGGCGATCTTGCCGGCGGCGGGCCCCGGAGGCGTCCGTGGGGTGAGACCCCGGGCCTCGGCGGCGGCCGCCCGGTGCGCCGGACAGCCGGCGGCCGGACGCTCCACACAGCAGGCAGTTCAGCGGAAATGGGTCGGTCACATGCCAGGCGGCGAAACTCCGTACATTCCGTTCCGCCCCTGAACCGCTGCTTCCCGTTCGATTACAGTGCTTGCGCAGTCGCACACGGAGGGTCGGGTGGAAGGGGCACGGTGAGCACAGGGACCACAGCCGTATGGGGCCGTGTCCAGCAGCAGGACTTCCGCGGCCGGGTGCGGGGATCCCTGCTCGGCGGGGCCATCGGGGACGCGCTCGGGGCGGGCGTCTCGGGGCTCACCCTGGAGGCGATACGCGCCGCACACGGCGTGGACGGGGTCGCCGACTTCGTCCCCGTGCACGGCAGACGCGGTGCCGTCACCGCCGTCACCCAGCTCACCCTCTTCACCGTCGACGGGCTGATCAGGGCCCAGGTCCGCCGTGACACCGGTGCCTGGCATCCGCCCACCGACGTACACCGCGCCCATCTGCGCTGGGCGGCCACCCAGAGCGCCTGGGGGCCCGACGAACGCCGCAAGGACAACGGCTGGCTGGCCAGGGAGGAGTGGCTGTACAGCCGCCGCGCCCCCACCAGGGAGTGCCTGGTCGGCTTCGGTGACGCCACGATGGGCACGCTCGCCGTGCCCAAGAACCCGGCGGCGCGGGACTCGGCCGCGCTCACCCGCTCCGCGCCCTTCGGGCTGCTCGTCGGATGGGAGCCCCAGCTCGTCCTCCAGCTCGCGGTCGAGTGCGCCGCCCACACGCACGGCCACGCCACCGCCCAGCTCGCGGCCGGAGCCCTCGCCGTCATGGTGCACGGACTGGCACGCGGCGAGACCCTGGACGGTTCCGTCCAGCACGCTCTCGCCCTGCTCACCGAACGGCCGGGCGGCGAGCAGGTCACCGAAGCACTCCGGCAGGCCCTCGGCTCCGTACGCCAGGGGATCCCCGGGCCCGCCCTCATCGAGGCGCTCGGCGACACCGACTCCGCGGAGGAGGTGCTCGCCGTGGCGCTGTACTGCGCGCTGGTGGGCGAGGACATACGCCACGGGCTGCGGCTCGCCGTGAACCACTCCGGGCCGTCCGCGGCCACAGGGGCCGTCTGTGGGGCCCTTCTCGGGGCGCTGCACGGCGAGACGGCGCTGCCGCCGGCCTGGCTGGCGGAACTGGAGGGGCGCTCGACGCTCCTCGAACTCTCCGACGACTTCGCGATGGAGATGACCCAGGGGCCCGCCCTGCACAGTCCGACCGCGGTCGCCCCCGGCTGGCTGGCCCGCTATCCGCGGGACTGAGCGGGAGGGCCGGGCAGGACAGAGGTGGGCGGACGCCGCCGCGCCCGCCCACCGTTCATGTGCCCCCGCGTGCGGGGCAGTCAGTCCTTCACGCCCTCCGGAACCCCCGTGCTCTCCGGGCCGGGCTTCTGCAACGGGACGGCCGCCGCCGCGGCTCCGTCGGCAGGGCCCCCGCCGTCCGTGTTGATCAGCTCGATGAGGGCGTCGCGCTCCGGGGTGTCCTCGGGCTTGATGAACCCGATGACGATGTAGAGCACGAGCGAGATCGCCAGCGGCAGGGCCACCTGGTACTGAAGGGCGACATCCGTCTTCACCGAACCGTCGAGGTTGTAGTTCGTGAAGAAGAACGCGAGCAGCCCCGCCGCCCAGCTGGTGAGCGCCGCCGTCGGGCCGGACCGGCGGAACCTGCGCAGCAGGCCCAGCATGAACGGGATGGCGATCGGGCCCATCAGTCCGGCCACCCACTTGATGACGACCGAGATGATGTCCTTGAACGTCGGCGAGTTGATCTGGGTCGCCAGCGCCATCGAGAGTCCGAGGAAGGCGAGCGTGGACAGCCGCGCGGCCAGCAGACCGCTGCGGTTGCTCCAGGTGCGGGCCGCCTTGGAGAAGACCGGTGCGATGTCCCGGGTGAAGACCGCCGAGATGGCGTTGGCGTCGGAGGAGCACATGGCCATCGTGTGCGAGAAGAAGCCGACGACGACCAGGCCCAGCAGACCGTGCGGCAGCAGCTGCTCGGTCATGAGGGCGTAACTGTCCGAGGCGTCGGGCTTCTTCGCCTCGACGAGCAGCGGAGCGACCCACATCGGGAAGAAGAGCACCGTCGGCCAGACCAGCCACAGCACGGCCGAGAGCCGGGCCGAACGGGTCGCGGAGCGCGCGGAGTCCGTGGCCATGTAGCGCTGGGCCTGGTTCCACATGCCGCCGTTGTACTCGAAGGTCTTGATGAAGAGGTACGCGAGCAGGAACGTCACCGTGTACGGGCCGGCCGTCGGGCTCGTGTGGCCCTCGGGCAGCTTGTCCCAGACCGTCCACAGCGAGCTGAAGCCGCCCAGCTTGCCCATGGCGATGAACAGCATGGCGAGACCGGCGAAGAGCTGGATGATGAACTGCCCGAGCTCCGTGAGCGCGTCGGCCCACAGCCCGCCGACCGTGCAGTACACGGCGGTGATGGCGCCCGTGATGAAGATGCCCTGGGTCAGGGTGATGCCCGTGAAGACGGAGAGCAGCGTCGCGATGGCCGCCCACTTGGCACCGACGTCCACGATCTTCAGCAGCAGGCCGGACCAGGCCAGGGCCTGCTGGGTCTGGATGTTGTAGCGGTTCTTCAGGTATTCGAGCGGCGAGGCGACGTGCAGCCGCGAACGCAGCCGGTTGAGGCGGGGGGCGAAGAGCTTCGCGCCGATGCCGATACCGATCGCGATCGGCAGTGACCAGGTCACGAAGGACGTGACGCCGTACTGATAAGCGATACCCGCGTAGCCGGTGAACATCACCGCGCTGTAGCCGGACATGTGGTGCGAGATGCCGGACAGCCACCACGGCATCTTGCCGCCGGCCGTGAAGAAGTCGCTGACATTGTCCACGCGTTTGTGCGACCAGAGTCCGATCGCGACCATCACACCGAAGTATCCGATGAGCACGGCCCAGTCGAGACTGTTCATGTGCCCCCTCCAGGGGTCCGCCTTGTGAACGGGAACGCACTTCGCCAGTACGGCCGTTCAGCGGGGCCCCGTGCGGGAACAGGGACCTGGGGGATTGAACCGCCTGTCCGGGTCCACGGTCAAGGTCTTCTCGGTCAGAGATGTGAACGCAGATCAGCAAGGCGAACGATTTTACTCGTTCTTGACCTTGCGGGGCGTTGTCGCGAACGTGACCACGGCCACACGATGAGCGGGCACTTCGTCAGGCTGTGCAGAGACCGACGCAAAGCAGGAACGCCCGAGAACGCAGAACGACCGCACGGGATGCGGGTCCCGTGCGGCCGGAAAAGGGGGAGAGCTGTACGACGTGACTCACGCACCGATGGGCGCTCAGCGCGCTGTCGGTGTCGACCGCTGAGGTCGTGATGCGTGCGTACGCCGATCGGCGGGGCTGGGTCCGGTGGCGGGCCGAGCCCCCTCGGCCAGGACGGCGGGCCGGTCGAGAGGGCTCCTGGCGGTCGTGTGCGGCGACCGGACGCAGCGCGGCGCCTGGGAGACGACGTATGCGTCAGGCGTTGATCGAACCCGACGCGACGTCGCGCACGAAGGTGTTCCACGCTCCGGACACGAAGGAGAGCGAAGGGCCTTCGGGAGCCTTCGAGTCGCGCACGGCGATGGCCTGCGTGACGGGCGACTTCACCTCGACGCACGCCCCGTTGCCGCCGGAGTACGACGACTTCGTCCAGTTATCCGTAGCACCCTGAAGAATGGCCATGTTCACTCCGGTTCAGAGAGTTGATGTGAGTGGCACCAACTTCGTTCCTGTTGGCGTGATCGACGCTACTCGCCAACATCGCTTGGTGGTGGGGCCGTTCACTCGACCGGATGGCATATTCCATGTGGGTCTTCCGCTCCGAGGTGGGGGCGGTGTATCTTCCCGCCCCCACCTCACCTACATCACAGCATTACCCGCACATCAGGCTTTGTCGGACTGTCCTGTTCCAGCGGGTGCCGGAGCGCTTCCAGCGGTGCCCGAGGGCTTTCAGCGGGTGTAGCCCTTGGCGATGTCGCCGATGAACTGGCGGGTCTGGTCCACGTTCAACGCCTGTGCCCTCAGGTGCTCGTACATGACGCTGTAGCGCTGTACGTCATTCGCCTTCTCCAGGTAGAGGTCGCTGGTGACCCCCTCGATGTACACGACGCTGGAGTCCGCGGCGTCGGGGAATTCGAGAACGGCGTACTGGCCGTTGATGCCCGGGTGCGCCCCCATGTCGAAGGGCAGTACCTGCACGGTCACATGGGGCAGCTGGGACTGCTCGATCAGGTGCTCGAGCTGTTCGATCATGACCTGCTTGCCGCCCACGAGCCGGCGCAGGGCCGACTCGTCGATGACGGCCCACAGGCGCAGGGGGTGCTCGGGCGCGTTGACGCGGTCCTGGCGGCGGGCCCGGACGTTCACCCGCTTCTCGATGTCGGACGGCGGTGCCTCGGGCAGCGCGCCGTTGATCAGAGCCTCCGCGTAACCCCGGGTCTGCAGCAGGCCCGGGACGACCTGGGGTTCGTACACCCGGAGGGACTCGGCATCGGTTTCCAGCCCGATGTACACGCTGTACGGGATGTCGCCGAAGGCGTGCCACCAGCCCTGCTGGCGGGAGTCCTTCGCCATCTGCATCAGTGAGTCGACGACGCGGTGGTCCTCGACCTCGTACACCCCGCAGAGGTCGCGTACGTCGCGCTGGCTGATGGAACGGCGGCCGTTCTCCAGGCGGCTGATCTTCGACTGCGAGACCAGCAGCCGCTCCGCCACCTCCTCGGCCGTCATGCCCTTGATCTCGCGAAGGCGGCGCAATTCCTGGCCCAACCGGCGTCGCCTGACGGTGGGATTGACGTTGGTCGGCACGGAAACGGCACCTCCGGCTATGCAGCTCTTGTAGCTGTGCGTATCTACTGCTCAGCAGATTGCCACCCGAGCCCCCGGGCGCGCTGGGAAATCGCCACACGCAATGACGGCACGCAAGAGCGCGGGGCAGCCGGTGGATCC
>NZ_JBHWZS010000146.1:0-20212 GCF_042728155.1 Streptomyces sp. NPDC060209 | reverse complement strand
CGTGACGCGTGCGCCGCTACTGTCCGGCGGGTCGGGGAGCGGATCCCGAGCCCGGCCGAGCGGATTGCGAGCGGATCAGCCCTGGGCGGCCCGGGTTGCCATGCGGGCCTTGCGGGCTGCCAGCTTCTCGTCGAACTTCGACGCCTCGCTGTCCAGGCCGCTCATGTACAGCCCGAGCTCCTCCTGTGCCTTGAGGCCCTCCGGGCCGAGGCCGTCGATGTCGAGGACCTTCAGGTACCGCAGCACGGGCTGGATCACGTCGTCGTGGTGGATGCGCATGTTGTAGATCTCGCCGATCGCCATCTGCGCGGCGGCCCGCTCGAAGCCGGGCATGCCGTGTCCGGGCATCCGGAAGTTGACGACGACGTCCCGCACGGACTGCATCGTGAGGTCCGGGGCGAGGTCGAAGGCCGCGCCCAGCAGGTTGCGGTAGAAGACCATGTGCAGGTTCTCGTCGGTCGCGATCCGGGCCAGCATCCGGTCGCAGACGGGGTCGCCCGACTGATGGCCGGTGTTGCGGTGCGAGACGCGGGTCGCGAGCTCCTGGAACGCGACATACGCCACGGAGTGCAGCATGGAGTGGCGGTTGTCGGACTCGAAGCCCTCCGCCATGTGCGCCATGCGGAACTGTTCGAGCTTGTCCGGGTCCACCGCGCGCGAGGTGAGCAGGTAGTCGCGCATCACGATGCCGTGCCGGCCCTCCTCCGCGGTCCAGCGGTGCACCCAGGTGCCCCAGGCGCCGTCGCGGCCGAAGAGCGAGGCGATCTCGTGGTGGTAGCTGGGGAGGTTGTCCTCGGTCAGCAGGTTCACGACGAGGGCGATGCGCCCGATGTCGGTGACCTTGGACTGGCTGGTCTCCCACGCCTCCCCGTCCTCGAAGAGGCCGGGGAAGTTACGGCCGTCGGAGAACGGCACGTACTCGTGGGGCATCCAGTCCTTGGCGACCTTGAGATGGCGGTTGAGTTCCTTCTCCACCACCTCTTCCAGCGCGTACAGCAGCTGGGCGTCAGTCCACGCCTTCGAACTGCCGAGGTGGGGAGAGGTGATCGTCACGGGGGGCTCCTGGGGACGGGAGAATTACCTACGGCTTCGTAGGTTACGTGACCGTAGGTTAAGGCGGCAGTAAGGCCATAGCCAAGCCTCATCCTCGCGGTGTGTGTTCACTCACTGTTATCCGTGCAGGTCGTAGCCATCAACACGCGGGCAAGTCAGGCATTTTCGCCCCCGGATACCGGCAACTGCGCGGGGTCGATTTCCCGGAGCCCGTCCGCGTCCAGCAGTAGCCACCGGGTGATTTTCAGCGACTTGAGGAAGGGCATGTCGTGGCTCGCCACGATCAGCGCTCCCTCGTACGCGTCCAGCGCCGACGACAGGCGGCTCACACCGGACAGATCGAGGCTGTTCGTCGGCTCGTCCAGCATCAGCAGCCGAGGAGCCGGCTCCGCGAGCAGCAGCGCCGCCAGCGTGGCCCGGAAGCGCTCGCCGCCCGAGAGCGTCCCGGCCGGGCGGTCCGCACGCGCACCCTTGAAAAGGAAGTGCGCCAGCCTCGCCCGGATGCCGTTGACCGTGGTGCCCGGCGCGACGCGTGCCACATTTTCCACCAAGGACAGCGCATCGTCGAGGACATCGAGTCGCTGCGGCAGGAAGCCCACCGGTACCTGGATGGTTGCCTCGCCCGACACCGGATCCAGCTCTCCGGCGATCGTACGCAGCAGGGTCGTCTTCCCCGAGCCGTTGCGGCCGAGCAGTGCGATCCGCTCCGGTCCGCGCAGATCCCACTCGCCCCGCAGCCTCGTCCCGTAGGCGAGTTCGAGATCCCGGAGCAGCAGCACACCGAGGCCCGGATGGACCCGGGTGTGCGGCAGCTCGATCCGGATCGCCTCGTCGTCCCGTACCGCCTCGACCGCCTCGTCGAGCCGCCCCTCCGCGTCCGCCAGCCGCTCCGCGTGCATGACGCGGTGCTTGCCGGCCGACTCCTGGGCGGTCTGCTTGCGCTGGCCCATCACAACCTTCGGCTCGCGCTTGGTGTCCCACATCTTCTGCCCGTACCGCTTGCGCCGGGCAAGCTTGACGTGCGCGTCGGCGAGTTCGCGCTTCTGGCGCCGGACGTCGGCCTCCGCGACCCGCACCATCCGCTCGGCCGCCTCCTGTTCCACGGCCAGCGCCTCCTCGTAGGCCGACAGGTTGCCGCCGTACCAGGTGACCGAGCCGTCCCGGAGATCAGCGATCCTGTCCACCCGCTCCAGCAGCTGCCGGTCATGGCTGACCACGACCAGCACTCCCGTCCAGGCGTCGACGGCGTCGTACAGCCGTCGGCGGGCGTACAGATCGAGGTTGTTGGTCGGCTCGTCCAGCAGGAGCACGGAAGGGCGTGCCAGCAGCAAGGCCGCCAGGCGCAGCAGCACGCACTCGCCGCCGGACAGCTCGCCGACGGTCCGGTCGAGACCGATCCCGGACATGCCCAGCTGGTCGAGCACGGCGCGGGCGCGTTCCTCGACGTCCCAGTCGTCACCGATCGCGGCGAACTGCTCCTCGCCGGTATCGCCCGCCTCGATGGCGTGGAGCGCCGCGCGCGCGGTGGCCACACCCAGCACGTCGTCCACCCGGAGGGCGGTGTCCAGGATGAGGTCCTGTGCGAGGTAGCCGATGTCGCCGGCTGTTCTGATGTGCCCGGCTGCGGGCGTGAGGTCACCTGCGATCAACCGCAACAGGGTTGATTTGCCACAGCCGTTGAGGCCGATCAGACCGGTCCGGCCATGTCCCACGGCCAGTTGAAGGCCGCTGAAGACCTCGCCTCCGTCGGGCCAGGCGAACGTGAGGGAGGAACAGAGAATATGCGTGGCGGATGCAGACACAAGGGTCTCCCGGCTGCGTCGAGGGAATCACGGAGAACGGCTCGGACACTGGGGTCACACAAGGCACACGCGTGTCAGGGCGTGCGGCGCGAATGTGTGGACACCTCAGATGTGGAGCAACGTCCTTCTCCGATCCGACGACAACGGGGACACCGGTGACGTTACGAGCGGGCCCCGTGCCGCGCAACCGAATTCGGCCGTCCGTACGACGTCCTGGGGCCTGTCGGCCAGGGACGGAGAAGCCCTCGGACGGTCACGCGGCACACGCCTGACGCGCCGGCGCCCCGCTCCTCGCCTGCGGCTCGGTCCCACCTGCCCCGGCTCGGCCGCCGGCAGGTGGGACCGACCGGTGCGGCTAGCGGGTCCGGTAGCGGGCGTAGACCAGTCCGCTGGCGAAGGCACGCTTCTCGACCAGCTCGAGATCGAGGCGCACGCCGTCGGGGAAGAACCGCTTGCCGCCGCCGACCACGCTCGTGGTGATGAACAGGTGGTACTCGTCCACCAGGCCGGCCGCGATCGCCTGGGCCGCGAGGTTCGGGCCGTCGACGGTGAGGTCCTGATCAGCCCCGGCCTTGAGCTTGCGCACCGCGTCCGGGTCGAAGGTCCGCTCGATCCTGGTCTTCGCGCTGGACGCCGACCCAAGCGTCGTGGAGTACACGACCTTCTCCGCGGCCTGCCAGTCGCGGGCGTACTGCAGGATGTGCGGCGGCTGGTCGGGCTCGGTGTGCGCGGTCTCCCAGTAGACCATCGTCTCGTACATCCGCCGGCCGTAGAGGTACGTGCCGACGGGGCGGAAGAGATCGCCGATGAAGGTGTGCACCTCCTGGTCGTCGGCCCCGGTGCCGAGGTCGCCCTCCGCCGCCTCGGCGTAGCCGTCGAGCGAGGTGATCATCGAGTAGATGAGCTTTGCCATGCGTCTCCTTCGGGTACGAGCGCGTCAGTCTGCCGGCGGCCCTGACAGACTTCCTCCACACCCGCAGCCACCACCGCTGACACGCCGCACTCGGCGGACACCACCCATCAGCCGTGTGAACAACCCTGCGGGTCAATACGCCTGAGGGCTGCCCCGGGGAATCCCGCAGCGTGCGCGGACCCCGCACGGCGCTGCTGGGACGGACAGCCGGACCCGGTCTCGGCACCAGCGTTCCTGACTCCGGACCGGTGCGCCGACCTCACGGTGCACAACCGGCAGTCCGGCGGGCGGCCGTCATGACCGTTGGGGCACGACGACGGCAGCCCTGACCCGCACAGCGCGACCTCTCAGGAGGACCCGCCCAGCAGATCGGTCAGATCGCCGTCCAGATCCAGGAAGAGGTGCTCGTCCCCCACCGGTACCAACTCCTGCGCCCGTGCCAGGAAGCGGCGCAGCTCCGACGTCCGCACATGCACCATCGCGATGCCCTCGACCGCGTGGAACTCCAGAACCGTACGGTCGTACCCGAACGGCCGGACCCGGACGTCGCCGACGCCGGCCGGCTCGTCCATGCCTGTGGTGAGCAGCTCCCGGGAGAACTCCCATGACACCTCGGTGCCTTCGAGGGTCGCAGGGGCCGGGAACGCCATGCGGACGGCGAAGGGGTCCTTGCGGTCGTAGTGCAGAGTGGCGGGCAGTGTCTCCATACGCGGCGCGGACGCGACCATACGGGCCTGCACGGACTGCTCGATAACGCTGGACAAGACCTGCTCCCTCTCGCCATGGACGAACGGTTCCCGGCATTGGAGTAGACGACGGAACGTCTCCATCCGTGCACTGCCGGACGGCGTGAGCTGCGTCACCGCCCCCACCCCCCTCTGATCAACTGCCCCGTTTCGCGTGGTGCACCCTGGACGCCCGTCCGCCGGTGGGTTAGCTTCCAGCGCCATGAGGGCCATGGGGAAGATGAGACGACTGATGGCACCGGTGCTGTGCGGTGTGGCGGTGACCGCCGCACTGGCCGCACCGACGGCGCAGGCCACGCCGGGAGGGCACGAGGACCGGGAGCCGCGTTGGGCGCTCACGGCGACGGGAACGGACGCGCGCTTCCGCGGCCTTGCCGCCGTCGGCCGCGACACCGCCTGGGTCGCGGGCTCCGGGGGCACGGTGCTGCGCACCACGGACGGAGGGCTCCACTGGCGCGACGTCTCGCCGGCCGGCGCGGCAGGGCTGGAGTTCCGTGACATCGAGGCCTTCGACCGGCGGCGGGCGGTGGCGCTGTCCATCGGCGAGGGCGAGGCGTCCCGGGTCTTCCGTACGGAGGACGGGGGCGCCACCTGGACCGAGTCCTTCCGCAACACCGACGCCCGGGCCTTCTACGACTGTCTGACCTTCTTCGACAGCCGTCACGGGCTCGCGATGAGTGACCCGGTGGACGGGAGGTTCCGCATCCTGTCGACCTCGGACGGCGGGCGGAGCTGGCGAGTGCTGCCCGATGCCGGGATGCCGGCGGCACAGCCCGGCGAGGCCGGGTTCGCGGCGAGCGGCCAGTGCCTCGTCAGTTCGGGCGGCAAGGACGTGTGGCTCGCCACCGGCGGCGCGGCGGCCGCCCGGGTGCTGCACTCCGGCGACCGCGGCCTGACCTGGACGGAAGCCGTGTCGCGGATCCCGGCGGGGGATCCGGCGCGCGGGGTGTTCGGCCTCGCCTTCCGGGACCGTACGCACGGCATCGCGGTCGGCGGCGACTACCGGGCGGACCAGGCGTCGCCGGACGCCGCGTCCGTCACCGGGAACGGCGGCCGGAGCTGGCGGAGCGCGGCCGTTCCGCCACCCGCCTACCGGTCCGGCGTCGCATGGCTGCCGCACAGCCGACGCTCGGCGCTCGCCGTGGGTCCGACCGGCACCGATGTCACCCGGGACGGCGGCCGCACCTGGCGGACCGTGGACACCGGCTCGTACGACACGGTCGACTGCGCCCCGGACGGCGGCTGCTGGGCCGCGGGCGAGAAGGGACGGGTCGCGCGGCTGCGGTAGCGGAGCCTCAGCCGGGCAGCTGCTGCCTGTACGGTGCGAGCGCGTCGGAGGTCTTCGTCGCGAGGAACTCCGTGATCCGGTAGGCGCACACCTCATGTGCCGCGAAGGGGTCGGAGGCCGCGATCCTCTCGATCTCGGCACGGTCGTCGCCCACGGCCAGGATCACACCGCCGTCGCGGGGGTTCTTGCGTCCCGAGGCGATGAAGACCCCGGCCTCGTACTGCGTGTCCAGCCAGGCGACGTGCTCCGTCATGAGGGCGTCGACGCGCTCGACCGGTGCGGTGTAGGTCAACTCGAGTACGAACATGATCGCCAGGCTACCGGGCTGCCTAGACTGACCCGCCATGACGACTTTCCGGATGCCCGCCGACGAGGCCGAAGCCCGCGCCGTCCAGGACGCGTTGCGCGCACGGGTGGTGCTGGACGAGCCGGGGCCACCGCCCGGAACCGGCCGGGTCACGGGGGTCGACGTCGCCTACGACGACGAGCGGGATCTCGTCGTCGCGGCGGCCGTCGTCCTCGACGCGGCGACCCTGGAAGTGATCGCCGAGTCCACCGCCGAAGGCCGTGTGACGTTCCCGTACATCCCCGGCCTACTCGCCTTCCGGGAGATCCCGGCCGTCCTGGCCGCGCTGGAGGGCCTGCCGGTGGACCCGGGGCTCGTCGTCTGCGACGGCTACGGGCGGGCCCACCCGCGCAGGTTCGGGCTCGCCAGCCACCTCGGTGTGCTCACAGGTCTGCCGGTCATCGGTGTCGCGAAGAACCCCTTCGCCTTCCGCTACGAGCAACCCGGTCCCCGGCGCGGTGACTTCACCCCGCTCCTGGACGGGGACGAGGAGGTGGGCCGGGCCCTGCGGACGCAGGACGCCACGAAACCCCTCTTCGTCTCCGTCGGTCACCGCACCGGCCTGGACAACGCCTGTGCCCATACGCTCGCGCTGGCCCGTGACTTCCGGCAGCCGGAGACCACGCGCAGGGCCGACGCCCTGTGCCGGTCCGCGCTGAAGGAAGCGATCGGCTGAAGGACGCCGCCTGCCCGGGGATCTGTTGCCGACTGAGTACAAATACGGATGTTGTTTGTCGAATATCAGGGGCAGGCTGGTACACATGATCGACCACCACGCACCTCAGATGAGCACCGGAACCGTACGTCTCTCCCAGCGCGGCGTCGCCGTGGGCATGACGCTGGGCGTCCTCGCGGGCGCCGGCTGGACCGTGTCCATGGTCGTCACGCTGGCGTCCTGGGTGCTCTGACCGGCTGCGTCCCCCTTCCGGTGCTCAGCGCGACGCCGCGACCCGGAAACGCAACCCCGCCGCCTGTAGCCGCTCCAACAGCGCATCGCCCATCGCCACGGCCGTCGTGACCTGACCCGACGTCGCCGGCAGGTCGTCGAGGGCGAGCGCCAGAGCCGCCTCGGCCAGCATCTTCGCCGTCTCGCCGTAACCGGGGTCCCCGCCCGAGACCTCCGTGTAGACCCGCCGGCCGCCGCCCTCCCCGATGAAGCGGACCGTGAACCAGCTGCGCTGCCTGCGCCGCTCGTCGGGGCCCGTGCCCGGTTCGACCCGGGCCGACAGCCACTGCCGCGCGGCGGGGATCTGGGCGGCCCCCACCAGCAGGACCGTCGCCGCCGTGCCGCCGAGTGCCATGGGCAGGTGCTTCACGGAGGCGAAGTGCCGGTAGCGGAAGTCCGGGCCGTAGCGCTCCAGCCCCCGTGCGGACCGCTCCACCACGCGGGGATCCAGGGTCGGCAGCGGCAGCGCCCAGGTGCCGGTCTCCGGGCTGAAGTGCGGTGCGCCCTGCGGGGCACGGACCCTGCGGCCGACCAGGCGCGGCTCGTGCAGACGTCGCTCCCGCGCGGCCCGCACCATCTGCGGGCCACGGCCCATCGCGGTGAGCGCCGAGGCGAACGTACCGCCGGAGAAGACCGCGTCGGTGCGGACGTAGCCGTCGACCGTCAGCGGGACCCCCTCGGGGAGCTGCCGCACGGTGAAGTAGGCGCCCAGGTCGTGCGGCACGGAATCGAAGCCGCAGGCGTGTACGAGCCGGGCACCCGTCTCGCGGGCCCGGCCGTCGTGCTCCAGGTACATCCGGTCGACGAACTCCGCCTCACCGGTGAGGTCGGCGTAGTCGGTCCCGGCCTCCGCGCAGGCGGCCACCAGCTTCTCGCCGTACAGGACGTACGGTCCGACCGTCGACGCCACCACGTGTGAGGACTCGGCGAGTTCACGCAGGGAATCGGCGTCGTCCGAATCAGCCGTCAGCAGAGGCAGGTCCGCGCAGCGCGGGTGGCTCTCGGCCAGGCGCTCGCGCAGCTGTTCCAGCTTGCCGCGGCTGCGGCCGGCCAGGGCCCAGCGGCAGCCGTCAGGCGCGTGTGCGGCCAGATATTCGGCCGTGAGCGCCCCCACGAAACCGGTGGCTCCGAAAAGGACGACGTCATAAGGGCGTTCTGCCCCGTTCTGCCTGTTCATACGTGCCTCCGCAGGGGCCTGCGCCGATGTAGCAGGCAGAGGGTAGCGGAGGTGTTCGTGGTGCCGCGCGGCCGGGCGGGCTTCTGTGCGAGAGGATCGACGGGAAAGAACTAAGCGCTTGCTCGGCCAAAAGGGTTGTGCCGAGAGCGGCCGGTTCTTAGCATCATCGATGTTACATCAGTTGTGTCACACCGCTGGGGGCTTGATGGCAACGACAGGACACGGGCCGCAGGGCCCGCTGGCCGGGGTGCGCGTCGTCGAACTGGCGGGCATCGGCCCGGGGCCGTTCGCCGCTATGCTCCTCGCCGACCTCGGCGCCGACGTGGTGCGCGTCGACCGGCCCGGAGGCTCGGTGATCGGCATCGAACCCGCCTTCGACCTCACCAACCGCAACAAGCGGTCGGTCCTCGTCGACCTGAAGGCCGAGGGCGGAGCCGGGCAGGTCCTCGACCTCGTCGAGCGCGCCGACATCCTGATCGAGGGCTACCGGCCGGGCGTCGCCGAACGCCTCGGAGTGGGCCCGGACGCCTGCCTGGAGCGCAATCCGCGGCTCGTCTACGGACGGATGACCGGCTGGGGCCAGGACGGTCCGCTGGCCGACCGGGCGGGTCACGACATCGGCTACATCGCCCTCACGGGCACCCTGTCCATGATCGGCAGATCCGGCGAACCGCCGACGGTGCCCGCCAACCTGGTCGGCGACTACGCGGGCGGCTCGCTCTACCTCGTCGTCGGTGTGCTCGCAGCCCTCCAGCACGCCCGGACGCCCGGCGGGAGGGGGCAGGTCGTCGACGCGGCCATCGTCGACGGCGCGGCCCATCTCGCCACCATGATCCACGGGATGCTGGCGGCCGGCAGCTGGCAGGACCGCCGCGGCTCCAACCTCCTCGACGGCGGCTGCCCCTTCTACGGCTCCTACGAGACCTCCGACGGCCTGTACATGGCGGTCGGGGCCCTGGAGCCCCGCTTCTACGAGGAGTTCGCCGAGCTCCTCGGACTCGGGGACGAGGCGCCCGACCGCAACGACTTCGGACGCTGGGAGGAACTGCGCGCCCTCGTCGCCGACCGGTTCAGCACCCGTACGCGCGCCGAGTGGACCGAGATCTTCGAGGGGACGGACGCCTGCGTGGCCCCCGTCCTCTCGCTCCGTGAGGCGCCCCGCCACCCCCACCTCGCCGCCCGCTCCACCTATGTGGAGCACAGCGGCCTCACCCAGCCCGCCCCCGCACCCCGCTTCTCCGCGACACCCGTCTCCGTACGCAGCGGACCCGCGCTGCCCGGAGCGGACACCGAGGCCGTCGCCGCGGACTGGGACCTGCCGGGCCTGCTGACCACCGGGAAGGAAACGACCGGCTGATGGAACTCTCCCTGCCGCTGAACTACGCGGGCGACCCGCGCGCCGCCTGCGACCAGGTCGCCGAACTCGAGTCCGCCGGACTCGACGCCGTCTGGGTCGCCGAGGCGTACGGCTTCGACTCGCCCACTCTCATGGGCTACCTCGCCGCCCGCACGGAACACCTGAAGATCGGTGCGGCGATCCTCAACGTCTACTCCCGCACCCCCGCCCTCATCGCCCAGACCGGCGCCGGGCTCGACGCCGTGTCCGGGGGCCGTGCCCTGCTCGGACTCGGCGCCTCGGGCCCGCAGGTCGTGGAGGGCTGGCACGGCAAGCCCTACGACAAGCCGCTCGGCCGGACCCGCGAGACCGTCGAGCTCTGCCGGCGGATCTGGCGCCGCGAGGTCATCGACCACCACGGCATCACCGACATGCCCCTGCCGAAGGAGAAGGGCGGCAGGCTCGGCAAGCCGCTGAAGATCCTCACCAGGCCGGTGCGCGACACCATCCCCCTCTACGTCGCCTCCCTCGGCCCCGCGAACGTCCGGCTGACCGCTGAGATCGCCGACGGCTGGCTGCCCACCCTCTACATCCCGGAGAAGGCCCAGCAGGTCTGGGGCGCGGCACTGGCCGAGGGCGCGGCGAAGCGCGATCCGGAGCTCGGCCCCCTGCAGACCGTCGCGGGCGGCCTGCTGGCCATCGGCGACGACGCGGCCGCCGTCAGGGACCTCGCCCGGCCGCAGATCGCGCTGTACGTCGGCGGCATGGGTGCGCGGGGCAAGAACTTCTACAACGACCTCGCCGTCGCCTACGGCTACGAGAAGGAGGCCGCCACCATCCAGGAGCTCTACCTCTCCGGGAGGAAGAGGGAGGCGGAGGCCGCCGTCCCGGAAGAATTCTGCGAGCTCATGACGCTCTGCGGCCCCGAAGGCTACGTACGCGACCGCATCGAGGCCTTCCGCGAGGCCGGGGTCACCATGCTCAACGTCACGCCCGTCGGCCCCGAGCCGGCACGGCTGATCTCCACCGTCAAGAACTGGCTCCAGGGGGCTTGAAGTGCAGCGGCAGATCTTCACCGAAGAGCATGACGCGTTCCGCGAGACCGTCCGCACCTTCCTGGCCAAGGAGGTCCTCCCGCACTACGAGCAGTGGGAGAAGGACGGCATCGTCTCGCGCGAGGCCTGGCTCGCGGCCGGCCGGCAGGGACTGCTCGGCCTCGCCGTCCCCGAGGAGTACGGAGGCGGCGGCAACGCCGACTTCCGCTACAGCGCCGTACTCGCCGAGGAGTTCACCCGGGCCGGGGTCTCAGGGCTGGCGCTCGGGCTGCACAACGACATCATCGGCCCCTATCTCACCGGTCTCGGCACCGAGGAGCAGAAACGGCGCTGGCTGCCCGGTTTCTGCAGCGGCGAGACCATCACCGCCATCGCCATGACCGAACCCGGTGCGGGCTCCGACCTCCAGGGCATCCGCACCGGTGCCGAGGACAAGGGCGACCACTGGCTCCTCAACGGCTCGAAGACCTTCATCTCCAACGGCATCCTCGCCGACCTGGTGATCGTCGTCGCGAAGACCTCACCGGAGGGCGGGGCGAAGGGCCTGTCGCTGCTCGTGGTCGAGCGCGGCGCCGAGGGCTTCGAGCGGGGCCGGAACCTCGACAAGATCGGGCAGAAGTCCCAGGACACCGCCGAGCTCTTCTTCAACGACGTACGCGTCCCCAAGGAGAACCTCCTCGGCGAGCTCGACGGCGCCTTCATCCACCTCATGACCAACCTGGCCCAGGAACGGATGGGCATAGCGGTCGCCGGAATCGCCGCCGCCGAATACCTCCTGGAGATCACCACCCGGTACGTCAAGGAGCGCGAGGCCTTCGGGCGCCCGCTCTCCAAGCTCCAGCACATCCGCTTCGAGATCGCCGAGATGGCAACCGAGTGCGCCGTCACCCGGGCGTTCCTCGACCGGTGCATCGTCGACCACTCCGAGGGGACGCTGGACGCCGTCCACGCCTCGATGGCCAAGTGGTGGGCCACCGAGCTGCAGAAGCGGGTGGCCGACCGCTGCCTCCAACTCCACGGCGGATACGGCTATATGACGGAGTACCGGGTCGCCAAGGCCTTCACCGACGGCCGTATCCAGACCATCTACGGCGGGACGACCGAGATCATGAAGGAGATCATCGGCCGCTCGCTGCTCGCCTGACCCCCTGCCCAGCACCGACCCCGAAAGGCAGCTGCCTTGAGTACCGAAGCATTCGTCTACGACGCGATCCGTACCCCGCGCGGCCGCGGCAAGGCCAACGGCGCCCTGCACGGCACCAAGCCGATCGACCTCGTCGTCGGCCTCATCCACGAGATCCGTGACCGCTTCCCCGACCTGGACCCCGCGGCCATCGACGACATCGTCCTCGGTGTCGTCAGCCCGCTGGGTGACCAGGGCTCCGACATCGCCCGGATCGCCGCGATCGCCGCGGGGCTCCCGGACTCCGTCGCGGGCGTACAGGAGAACCGCTTCTGCGCCTCCGGCCTCGAAGCGGTCAACCTCGCTGCCGCGAAGGTCCGTTCGGGCTGGGAGGACCTCGTCCTGGCCGGCGGCGTCGAATCCATGTCCCGCGTGCCCATGGGCTCCGACGGCGGGGCATGGGCCATGGACCCGATGACCAGCTTCGAGACCGGCTTCGCCCCGCAGGGCATCGGCGCCGACCTCATCGCCACCGTCGAGGGCTTCTCGCGACGGGACGTCGACGAGTACGCCGCCCTGTCCCAGGAGCGCGCCGCCATCGCCTGGAAGGAGGAGCGCTTCGCCCGTTCCGTCGTCCCCGTCAGGGACCGCAACGGCCTGCTCGTCCTCGACCACGACGAGCACATGCGCCCCGGCACCACCGCCGACTCCCTCGCCTCCCTCAAGCCCTCGTTCGCCACGATCGGCGAGATGGGCGGCTTCGACGCCGTGGCCCTCCAGAAGTACCACTGGGTCGAGAAGATCGACCACGTCCACCACGCGGGCAACTCCTCCGGGATCGTCGACGGCGCGGCCCTCGTCGCGATCGGCTCCAAGGAGACGGGCGAGCGCTACGGACTCACCCCTCGCGCCCGGATCGTCTCGGCCGCCGTCTCCGGATCCGAGCCGACCATCATGCTCACCGGGCCCGCCCCCGCCACCCGCAAGGCGCTGGCCAAGGCCGGACTCACCATCGACGACATCGACCTCGTCGAGATCAACGAGGCCTTCGCGGGAGTCGTCCTGCGCTTCGTCCGGGACATGGGCCTCTCCCTCGACAAGGTCAACGTCAACGGCGGCGCCATCGCACTCGGCCACCCGCTCGGCGCGACCGGCGCCATGATCCTCGGCACCCTCATCGACGAACTGGAGCGTCAGGACAAGCGCTACGGCCTCGTCACCCTCTGCGTCGGCGGCGGCATGGGTGTTGCCACCGTCATCGAGCGTCTCTGACCGTCCCCCGGCCATCCCTGCCTACGGAGAAGACAAGCAATGACCGAGAGCACGACCATTCGCTGGGAACAGGACGAGACCGGCGTCGTCACCCTCGTACTCGACGACCCCAACCAGTCCGCCAACACGATGAACCAGGGCTTCAAGGAGTCCATCGCGGCCGTCGCCGAGCGCGCCGAGGCCGAGAAGGACTCCATCCGGGGCATCATCTACACCTCCGCGAAGAAGACCTTCTTCGCGGGCGGCGACCTCAAGGACATGATCAAGATCGGTCCCGAGAACGCCCAGGCGGCGTTCGACGCCGGAACCGCCATCAAGAAGTCGCTGCGCCGTATCGAGACCCTCGGCAAGCCGGTCGTCGCCGCCATCAACGGCGCCGCGCTCGGCGGCGGTTACGAGATCGCGCTCGCGGCCCACCACCGCGTCGCCCTGGACGCCCCCGGCTCCCGTATCGGCCTGCCCGAGGTCACCCTCGGCCTGCTGCCCGCGGGCGGCGGTGTCACCCGTACCGTACGGCTGATGGGCATCACCGACGCCCTGCTGAAGGTCCTGCTCCAGGGCACCCAGTACACCCCGCAGCGGGCGCTGGAGAACGGCCTGATCCACGAGGTCGCCGCCACCCGGGAGGAGATGCTCGACAAGGCCCGCGCCTTCATCGACGCCAACCCCGAATCGCAGCAGCCCTGGGACGTAAAGGGCTACCGGATCCCCGGCGGCACTCCGTCGAACCCGAAGTTCGCGGCCAACCTGCCCGCCTTCCCGGCCAACCTCAAGAAGCAGCTCGCGGGGGCGCCCATGCCCGCGCCCCGCAACATCATGGCCGCGGCGGTCGAGGGGTCACAGGTCGACTTCGAGACCGCGCAGACCATCGAGGCGCGCTACTTCACCGAGCTGGTCACCGGCCAGGTCGCGAAGAACATGATCCAGGCCTTCTTCTTCGACCTTCAGGCGGTCAACTCCGGCGCCAGCCGCCCGGAGGGCGTCGAGGAGCGCCAGGTCCGCAAGGTGGCCGTCCTCGGCGCCGGGATGATGGGCGCGGGCATCGCCTACTCCTGCGCCCGCGCCGGCATCGACGTCGTCCTCAAGGACGTCTCCACCGAGGCGGCCGCCAAGGGCAAGGCGTACAGCGAGAAGCTCCTCGCCAAGGCACTCTCCCGGGGCCGCACGACCGAGGCGAAGCGGGACGAGCTGCTGGCCCGCATCACCCCGACCGGGGACCCTGCCGACCTCGCGGGCTGCGACGCCGTGATCGAGGCGGTCTTCGAGGACACCGCGCTCAAGCACAAGGTGTTCCAGGAGATCCAGGACATCGTCGACCCCGACGCGCTGCTCTGTTCCAACACCTCGACGCTGCCCATCACCGTGCTCGCCCAAGGCGTCAGCAGGCCGGTGGACTTCATCGGGCTGCACTTCTTCTCGCCCGTGGACAAGATGCCGCTCGTCGAGATCATCAGGGGCGAGAAGACCGGGGACGAGGCACTGGCACGCGCCTTCGACCTGGTGCGCCGGATCAAGAAGACCCCGATCGTCGTCAACGACTCGCGCGGCTTCTTCACCTCGCGCGTCATCGGCCACTTCATCAACGAAGGCGTCGCGATGGTCGGCGAGGGTGTCGAACCCGCGTCGGTCGAGCAGGCGGCGGCGCAGGCCGGCTACCCGGCCAAGGTGCTCTCCCTCATGGACGAGCTGACGCTCACCCTGCCCCGCAAGATCCGCAACGAGACCCGGCGCGCCGTCGAGGAGGCGGGCGGCGCCTGGGCCACGCATCCCGCGGACGGAGTCATCGACCGCATGGTCGACGAGTTCGGACGGCCCGGGCGCAGCGGGGGAGCGGGCTTCTACGAGTACGGCGAGGACGGCGGCCGGGGCGCGCTCTGGCCGGGCCTGCGTGAGCACTTCACGAAGCCCGGTACCGACGTGCCCTTCGAGGACATGAAGGAGCGGATGCTCTTCTCCGAGGCGCTGGACAGTGTCCGCTGCCTGGAGGAGAACGTCCTCATGACCGTGGCCGACGCCAACATCGGCTCCATCATGGGCATCGGCTTCCCGGCCTGGACCGGCGGCGTGCTCCAGTACATCAACGGGTACGAGGGCGGCCTGCCCGGCTTCGTGGCGCGCGCCCGGCAGCTCGCCGAGCGCTACGGAGACCGCTTCCTGCCGTCCGCGCTGCTGCTGGAGAAGGCGGAGAAGGGCGAGACCTTCCACGACTGACCCGGCACGCCCCCGCGGGCCGCGTCCATCGCCTGATCACTCGGCGGTGAACGCGGCCCGCAGCTCCTCCTTCAACGACCGCTGGAAGGCGGTCAGCAGCGCCTGGAGCACCATCGGCTGCATATGGGCCGAGAGCGATTTCATCGCCTTCACGTGTTCCGGGTCCGACTCCCGCTCCCGGTAGGGGTTCCACACCTCGTCCCGGAAAAGCCGGGTCAGTTCGTGGGCCGCCGAGCGGGTGTGCTCCAGGAGGACCGTGCGCGCGGCCAGGATCGTCTCGTGCGCGATGGGCACGTCCAGGAGCTCCACCCCGAGCCGCAGCAGACCCGGGTCCACGAGGAAGGGCCCCTCGGGCGCCGTGGGGCGCTCCAGCACTCCCATGGCCGCCAGCCGGTCCACGTCCTGCCCACTGAGGGCCCGGCCCGCCCGTCGCTCCAGCTCGGATCGCTCCATGTCCTCTGCCGAGTCCGGCGCCCAGGACGCCACCAGGGCGCGGTGGATCGCCAGATCCTGGGCGCTCAGGTCGGGCGGCAGCTGCTGGAGGTATCGCTCGATGGCGGCCAGCGTCATGCCCTGGTGCTGGAGTTCCTCGATGAGGGCCAGCCGGGAGAGGTGGTCCGGCCCGTAGTGCCCGACGCGCCGGGGCCCGATCACCGGAGGCGGCAACAGGCCCCTGGTGCTGTAGAAGCGCACGGTGCGCACGGTGACTCCCGCACGCGCCGCCAGCTCGTCGACGGTCAGCGTCGGCTCGTCGGTTCCGGTCGCCATGGCTGCTCCTTGTCGCGGACAGGCCCGTCCTGACGGGCCTGGGTCGATCAGGTGCAACAGTATTGCTGTCGCACCACTGTTGTGAAAGTGCCCACGGGTGAGCGTCCCTGGCCCCGAGGTGTTCGCACACATGGGCGCCGTTCATCACCGATGTCTGCGGATAGTGTGACGGCCGACGCGGGTACCGCGGGAAGGGGGCCACGTGAGGGACGGCGAGGCGGCGCGGACACGGTCCGGACGGGACGAGGTGACCCCCGCGCCCGCAGTCGGCCCGGCGGACTCCTCCCTGCTGACACTGCTCGGTCTCGGGGAAGCCGAGGACGTGGTCTACCGGCTGCTCGTGGACCGTCCCGACTGTGAACCGCCGGCACTCGAAGGGCCGTTGAGCGGCCCCGTGGTGGCCCAGGCCCTCGAGTCGCTCGTCGAGCGCGGCCTCGCCAGCGCCGGGCAGCCGGAAGACGGCAGCACCGTCCGGTACCGGGCCGCGTCGCCCGTGCTGGCACTCGGGTCGCTCCTGGAGTCCCGGCGGGCCGCGCTGCGCCAGGTCGAGTCCTTCGTCGGCGACCTCACCGAACGGCACCGGTCCGCCCAGGCGCACGCCTCGGGGGTGCCCGTGGAAGTACTGACCGGCCCGGCCGCGATCCGGCGCCGCCTGCTGACGATGCAGCGTCAGGCCGTCAGCGAGGTCTGCACCCTGGTCCCCACCAGGCACGCGCCGGCGGTGCTCTCCTACGAGGACAACTTCGCGGAGGCGGACGCGGAGCTGATGCGCCGCGGAGTGACCGTGCGCAGCGTGGTCGAACGCGAAGGACTGGAGCATCCGGCGACGGCAGCGGTGATGGCCTCGTGCGTCGCACTGGGCCAGCACATCTCCGTCACGGACCGGCTGCCGATCAAACTGGTCATCGTGGACCGGCGGGTCGCACTGCTGCCCCTGAACCCGGAGCGGGAAACCGAGCCGGTCGCGCTCGTCGTGCACCGGACGGGCCTGCTCACCGCCCTCTGCTCGCTGTTCGACGAGCACTTCGAGAAGGGGTGGCGGCTGAGCGGCGCCGGGACCGGCCGGGAGGACGCTCTCACGCCGGCCGACCGGGAGATCGTGGCGCTGCTGCACACCGGTCTGACCGACGCAGCCATCGCCCGCCAGCTCGGCATGGGGCATCGCACCGTGCAGCGGCGGCTGCGGGTCCTGATGGACGAGGTCGGCGCGGCCACCCGGTTCCAGCTCGGCTGGCACGCAGCCCGCGCGGGCTGGCTCGAAGACCCCGATCCCTGTGCGCCGCGAGGGCTTTGAGGCGCAATTACGCCACGGCGCTTTCACGCCGTCGTCATCCCTTGTTGGCCGTCCCCGCGTACCGAAGGATCAACCCCGTCAACCGGGTGGGGCGTACAACAGTGCGTCCCACCGATGGGTGTGCGATGGGGAGGGTTCTGTGAGAACAACGAGGATCCGGCGGATACTGGCGGCCGGAGTCGTCATCACCGCCACCGGCTCGGCGCTGCTGGCCGCACCGGCCTGGGCCGGGACAGGCACGCCGGCCGCGACGACGGCGGAGGCGGACCCCGTCCCCGTCGCCCCGGCCATGACGCAGGGACTGGACGACACGGTGCGCGAGGGCACGCCCGCCGAGGCGGCCCGCGCCCACATGAAGGCGTACAAGGGAACGTACAAGGTCGCCGAGAGCGATCTGAAGACGGTGAGGACCACCGAGGACGGCAAGCAGTCCTCCGTCCGCTTCCAGCAGAAACACGACGGCGTACCCGTCTTCGGTGCCCAGTACGCGGTGCAGACCGAGGCCGGCGACGGCGGTGTGCGGATCACTTCGGCGACCGGCACGCTCTACACGGACCTCACGGTCTCCACCACGCCCCTGGTCGACGAGGCCACCGCGAAGCAGCGGATGTTCTCCCTCGACCGCGGCCTCGACGGAGTGGAGGGGCGGCAGACCAGGGCGCAGGGCCTCACCGTGCTGCCCGACGCCGACGGCGGCAGGCTGGCCTGGCACTTCACCGTCACCGGTGGCAAGGCGGACGGCAGTCCGGTGCGTCAGGAGGTCTACATCGACGCGCGGGTGGGCGGCATCGCGCTCTCGTACAACAACGTCGACGCCGCCGCCGACGCCTCGCCCGCCGAGGGCACCGGCGTCCGCTTCGACGGCACCGAGGCGAAGCTGGGCGTCAACAAGGAGACGGACGGCACCTACACGCTCGTCGACTCGGCCCGTGCCATGTACGCCGAGACCGGCGGCCAGATCCGTACCTACGACGCACAGCGGGCGCGCTACCAGGACGTGGCGGGCGGCCCGGTCGGCGAGGGCACCCCGCTGGGCAGCTCCGCGAGCGACCGCTTCGACGGAGTCAACACCACCTCCGGCGCGGTGGACGCCCACCTCAATGCCACCAAGGTCTACGAGTACCTCCGCGACCAGCTCGGCCGGGACGGCGTCGACGGTGAGGGCGGCTCGATCCACTCCGTCGTCAACGTCTCCAGCAACGGCAAGGACTACGCCAACGCCTTCTGGGACGGCTCCAAGATGGTCTACGGCCACATGAAGGGCGTCCCGCTCTCCGTCGGCCTGGACGTCGTCGGCCACGAGATGACGCACGGGGTCACCGAGCACTCCGCGGGCCTCGTCTACCTCAACCAGTCCGGTGCGCTGAACGAGGCGATATCCGACTACTTCGGCAACGCCATGGAGACCGCCGACAAGGGCGTCGCCATGGACGACCCGACGTCCGGTCTCATCGGTGAGTACCTCTGCAACGGCACCGAACCGCTGGAGGAGTGCGCCCTGCGCGACCTGAACGACGGCCGCAGCGCGCGGAAGGACTACCTGCCCATCACCCTCGACATCGACAACGGCGGAGTGCACCACAACTCCACCATCGTCGGCGGGGCGCTGTGGGACATGCGCAAGAACATCGACAGCAAGCTCGCGGACCAGGTCGTCAACCGTGCCGCGCAGAACTACCTCACCCCGCTGTCCGGCTTCACCGACATGCGTAACGCGGTCACCCTCGCCGCGAAGTCGCTCCGTGTCTCCAAGGGCGACCTCGCCGCGATCGGCGCGGCCTTCGACGCCCACGGCATCGAGAAGGGCTGGGAGAAAAGGAGCGGCACGCAGGACGGCACGGTAATCGGCGCCGGAGTCCTGCCCGCCTACGAGGTCTACGGCGGCATCGACGAGCAGGCCGCCCAGATCAACGGTGACGTCTACGCGATCCCGCACGGCGACGCCATCGCCTGGGGCCAGGGCAGCGAGGCCTTCGGGATCACAGTGGGCCGCTTCGGCAAGAAGCCGCAGCGTGAACTCGCCCAGAAGGACGCCCATCTGCTCGACCCGTCCCTGGACGACGACCGCATCGTCTTCACCCGCGTCGCCGCCGACGGCGTCGGAATCTACCGAGCCGGCGAGAAGGGCCAGGGCGGTATCAGGAAGCTCGTCGACCTGCCCGGCGCCGACGAGACCGAGCCGGTCACCGACGACGGCGCGCTCGCCTACATCAGCACCACTTCCGACGGCGAGCAGGACGTCCTGCTCCGCAGGGCCGACGGCACCACCGTCAACGTGACCCCCGAGGCCGGCACCACGGCTTCCCGGCTCGCGATGAAGCACGGCCGGATCGCCTGGACGGGCACCGGCGGCTATGTGTACCTGTACGACATCGAGTCGGGCACCACGCAGAACAAGCGGATCGGCGGCTGGGTCTTCAACTTCGTCTCCGACATCCAGCTGACCTCCGACCGGATCTACTGGCGCGAGACCGGCGGCCTGGTCCCGGGCACCACCTTCATGTCGGCGCCGGCCGACGACCTGTCCGAGGCCGCGAAGCTGCGCACACCGACGGGCACCTACGGCGCCCAGTTCTCGGTCACCGAGGAGTATTTCGCCTACTCGAGCTATGACGTCTGGGGTGCCTTGGGCTCCTGGACCGGCCCCGGCAAGGTCAGGGTCTCCACGACCGCCGACGTCCTCGCCGGCCTGAACAACTTCAGCCGTGTCTCCTGCTCCTCCGGCGCCCAGCTGGCCCCGTCCCTCGGGGAGGGCCGGCGTGTCGCCTGGCTGGACACCACGGCCGCGGACACCGATGTCGCGACCCGCTCGACCTTCGCCGGGAGCTGCGAGGAGTAAGCCCCCACGCACACCCGAGTCGGGGCGCCCACCGGAACTCCGG
>NZ_JBHWZS010000145.1:0-20432 GCF_042728155.1 Streptomyces sp. NPDC060209 | reverse complement strand
CCGGACAGCTTCCTCGACCAGGCGTCCGCGCTCGACCAGCTGACGGCCAAGCAGGCCGAGTCGCTGCAGAAGATCCAGGCGAAGCAGCGCACCCTAGCGCAGCAGCGCAAGGAGGCGCAGGCCAAGCTCAACGACCTCGCCGAAGTCCGCACGACGCTCGGCACGAACAAGCAGAAGTTCCAGAGCAAGCTCGCCGACGCCCAGAAGCTGCTCAACACCCTGACTACCGCTGAGCGCGCCAAGATGGCCAAGGAGGAGCAGCGAACCAGCCGCGCCGCCGGTGACCGGGTCGACCTCGGCAACGAGGTCCCGGCATCCGCGCTCGGCGCCGCCGCACTCCAGGCCGCCGACACCCGGATCGGCAAGCCGTATGTCCGCACCGCCACGGGCCCCGACTCCTTCGACTGCTCGGGCCTGACCCAGTGGGCCTACGCCCAGGCCGGTGCCCAGATAACCCGCACCACATACACCCAGATAAACCAGGGCACCCGTATCGCACGAAGCCAGCTGAAGCCGGGCGACCTGGTCTTCTTCAGCAACACCTCGCACGTGGGTCTGTACGCGGGGAACAACACCGTGCTGCACGCCCCGTACCCGGGCGCCTACGTCCGCTACGAGTCGATGAACACCATCGGCTCCTACCAGGCCGCGGTGCGCATCTGATCACGCCCTGACGGGGGTGCGCCCTCTCGTGGCATGCGCAAGACGTCGTCACCGGTGTACGGATGAGGCGAGCATCGGCAGCGAGAGGGTATCGGCCAGTGCCTGCTGACCGGAGATGTTCGCGTGGATTCCGTCCCCGGTGTCGTAGGGCGGGTTGATGGCGTTCGGCTTCAATGGGTCCTTGAGCACCTGGTCGAAGCCCATGATGCCGTCGCAGGTTCCGCTGCAGTTGTTCCACTTCGAGACGAACGAGTTGATGGTGTAGCGAATTCTGTTGTGCTCATCGGTATAGCTCGGGCGCGGGGTCACCGGAGTGACGTACACCTTGATCCCGGCAGCGTGCAGACGTCGGAAGGTATCGCGGTAGCTCGCCAGTACCTGCTGGGCGTCGCATCCGGCGGGCAGGTCGTTGGTGCCGTAGTAGTAGAGGACCGCGGTGACTCCGTGAAGGGCCAGGACGTCTCTCTGCAGGCGTGACCGCGCGTCCAGTCCGCGCAAGGGTTCAGCGAGCTTCGGGCAGTCGGCGGCGCTGGTGGTGCCGTTGACGCCGGCGTTGGCTACTGCGAGCTGGCGTGTGGGGGGCAGTTCCGTGGTGATCCGCCGGGCGAGGTCGTCGGTCCATCGGCGGTTGTTCCCGAGTTGTGTGCAGCCGGGGCCGCAGTCGGTGGATCCGACCCCGTCGACCACGGAGCTCCCGTAGGCGACGAGGCTTCCCTTCAACCGCGGGTTGTGTACGTCCACGGCGGTGACCAGGTAGGTGGACTCGGTCGTCTCCGTGTAGGCGGCGGCGCTCGTGTCGTGGGTGTGGTCGCCGGTGCCGGGTTCGGTCAGGTAGTTGGTGCGGAAGGCGGTCTGGTGCCGGCCCGGGACGACGGTGCCGGAGATGGACAGGGAGACCGCGACGTCGCCCTGGGCGCGGGTCGTCAGAGTGGTGGCGTCACTCCAGAGCTCGCCGCCGGCAGGGATGACGGCTTCATGCCGGCCGGCGAAGGTGACGGGGCGGGGGCGCCCTTGTGTCGCAGCGCTCTTTCCGTCCGTGGGTCCCACAGTGGCGGCGTCCACGGTGAGGGGGGTCGTGCCGAACGTGTTCTGGATCCGGATGCGCACTGCGTCACCTCCCTGGCTGAGGTGAGTGATCATGCGAACGGTCTGATCCCGCAACGGGGTTGGGGCGAGGTCGTGCTGTGGGCCGGCCCAGGACGTGAACCAGTCCCGCGCGCCGGGTCGTTGTCCGGATGCCGTGTCACCCGCGGCGTTCGTCGTCGAGACCGAGACGGCCAGGGCTGCCGCTATCGAGGTGGTGGCCAAGGCGATCGAGATGCGTCTGGTGAGCGGCAAACGGCGGCCGCGGACTCTGACGAGGAGTGAATTGATCAAGGACTTGCCTTTCCGTGAGGAGAAGGGAAGGGGGTTCCGTGCTGTGTGGCCTGTGGTCCCACAGCACGGAGACGCCCCCGATGTCGGCGGCGCACACCACGGACTCCGCTTCACCCGTCCGCCCGGCTGCGCTCCGACGGGAGACGCCGTAGCCCTCCGGTCGAGCGGCCCCGCCCATACCCGAGGGTGCGGGCAGCCGCATGCCGGTGTCGGCCGCGGCAGCGAGGGCTTCACGTGCCGTCATGCGCGTCGGGCCTCCTGCGCCTGCCTCGTCCGCCTCGCGGTCTCACTCACGGAGAGCCCGCTTCATGATCTTGCCGAGCTCGTTGCGAGGGAGCTGGGTCAGGTAGCGCACGGTCCGCGGCCGCTTGTGCGGGGCGAGCTGAGCAGCCACATGGTCGGCCAACTCGTCTTTGTCCGGACTGTGTTGGGGGTCCGCCGGGACGATCCAGGCCACGATCCGCTCGCCGAGGTCGGCGTCCGGCTCGCCTGTCACAGCCACGTCCCTCACACCGGGGTAATCCATCAGCGCGTTCTCGATCTCACCCGCACCGATCTTGTAGCCGCCGCTCTTGATGAGATCGGTCGCTTTACGGCCGACGATCCGGACGTAACCGTCCCGGTCGCGGATCGCCATGTCTCCGGTGCGGAACCAGCCGTCCTCGGTGAAAGCCTCAGCTGTGGCTTCGGGACGGTTGAGATACTCGGTGAAGAGGTTCGGGCCACGCACCTGGATCTCACCGACGGCGTCCGGCCCCGAGCCGACTGGTACGTCCGCCTCGTCGACGAGCCGCAACTCGACGCCGCGCAAGGGCACTCCGACGGCCCCGGCCCGAGGCTCACCGTCCACGCGCACACTGGTGTTCATCAGGGTTTCCGTCATCCCGTACCGCTCGATGACGGACCGGCCCGTCGCCGCCGCGATTCGTTCGTGGTCGCGCGCCGGAAGCGCGGCCGATCCCGACACGAGCAGGCGCGCACCGGACAGCGCCTCGGCGAGCGCAGCGTCACCGGGCCCAGCGGAGAGGGCATCGGCGATGCGGTGGTACATGGTCGGAACCCCGAAAAGCATCGTGGCTCCGGCGTTCAGCTCCCGTGCCACCCCTTCGGTAGTGAACCGGCCCAGGTGACGAACCGATCCCCCGCGTCGCAGCGGCCCGAGGATGCCGAGAACCAGCCCGTGCACGTGGAACAGGGGCAGCGCGTGCACCAGCACATCGTCGGCGTCCCATTTCCAGGCGTCCTGAAGCGCATCCAGCGTGCTGGTCAGGGCTCGTCGCGGCAGGACGGCACCCTTGGGCGGGCCGGTTGTACCGGAGGTGTAGACGATGAGTGCCGGGTGGTCGGGGCCGGGCTCGACGCGTGGCGCGCCCGCCGGTCCCCCGGCTGCGTCAATATCCCTACGAGGAAGTCCGTTCAGCACGGGAGGGAGTTCGTCACCTGCCGCAGCAAGGACCAGTGACGGCGCGCTGTCGGCCACTATGTGTGCCAGTTCGCGCCCGCCGATCCGCGGATTGAGCGGCACCGCGGGCACTCCGGCGAGGAGCGCCGCCACCACACCGACCGCGGTCTCCGGAGTCGGCGTGGCCCACACGGCGACTCGGCGGACCGCGCCCATGCTCGCGGCAAGGAAACCGGCCGACGCAGCGAGTTCGGCGTACGACAGGGTCCGGTCACCGAATTGCAGGGCGGGGCGCGAACCGCTCTCGGCCAGCGCGGGGAACAGTTCTGTGGGGGCGTTCACGCGTCGTACTCCAATCACCGGACCGGCAAGAGATCGAAAGCCGTAGCCAGGGTCAGCTGGGAGTCACCCGAATCCTGGCACCACCAGGACGAGCCAGGCCGCGGCGGGCACTACCGCGACGACGACCCCGCCGTACACCATCAACTGCCTGAAGAAGCGTTCTCGATCGACATCCGGCGCCGCGGCGAGAACGAGCGCGCCGTTGGTCGAGAAGGGGCTGACGTCCACCACGGTCGCCGACACCGCCAGCGCAGCGATCATTCCCACCGCCCCGATCTCTCCTTGTGCGAGGAACGGCACGGCCAGCGGGATCAGCGCGCCCATGATGCCGACCGACGAGGCGAACGCCGATACGATCGCGCCGATGTAGCACAGCAGCAGGGCAGCGAGCAGCGGCACTCCGATGCCTCCGACTCCCTCCCCGGCCCACTTGATCGTGCCCATCTCCTCGAGCACCCCGACATAGGTCAGTACGCCGCAGATGAGCAGCACGGTGGGCCAGGCGATCGCGCCGACCGCCTTGCGGCTGGTGTCCGGCCACACGGCGCTGATAAGCACAGCGAGCGTGATGGCGGTCAGACCCGCGTCCAGATCGAAGACGAGTACGGCGACGACCAGAGTGAGGAGCGCGAAAAGGGTTGCTGTGCGGGGCGCGTCGAGACGGGTGCTCCCCTCCTCCGCAGCAGGCCCGGATGAGTCGTCGTCACTCTCCGCCGTGCGGTGCCGGGCCAGCTTCAGGCCGCCGAACAGCACGAACACCACCCCGGCGATGAGCACGTTGGCGACCAGAGAGGCGAGGAACAGCGCGATCTCGTTGCCCGGCAGGTTCTCGCGCTCCACGATGCCGTTCACGATCGAGCCGTAGATGCTGATCGGGGAGAAGCCGCCGCCCTGCGCTCCGTGCACCACCATCGCGCCCATCAGAAGCGGGCTGATGCCGTAACGGGCGGCGAAGCTCAGAGCGATCGGTGCGACGATCGCCACCGCTGCCGGGCTGACCGCGCCGATCGCCGTCAGTGCCCCGGTGATCACGAACATCACCCAGGGGATGAGGGCGATACGCCCGCCGACCAGGCGTATGGACGCATGCACCAGCCAGTCCGTGGTGCCGTTTGCCCGGGCGATCGCGAACAAGTAGGTGACGCCTACCAGGACGACGAAAAGATCTCCGGGGAACCCGGCGAAGATGCCGTCCGCGTCCAGGTCGGCGGCCAGCTCGCCCACCGCGAATGCGGCAGCGAAGGCGAGCGCGCCCATATTGATCGAACGGGTGGTGGCGATCGCGAAGACCGCCACGAGTACAAGGATGGAGATGAGTTCCGCGGACATTGCGGGCTCCCGTCCTGGGCTGACCCTATTGGTCTAGTGGATGAACCACTTCGCCTGTTGACGGCACTCAGAGTCGAGGTACGGGCAACAGCCGTCAAGGGGGGACGCAAGAATTGGTTCAGCCTCCGGACCACTGGGCGCTGCTAGGCTGCCGATGCCAAGAGGGCGCGGGGGCCCTCCGGAACAGGGGCAGGGGATGTCCGACGCACTGCGGCCTATGGGGCGTACACGACTGTACGAGCAGGTACTCGACCGGCTGCGCTCGTATGCCGCCGAGAGCGGTCTGGTGGCTGGAGACAGGCTGCCGCCGGAGCGCGACCTCGCTCAGCGCCTGGGAGTCTCCCGGGCTTCGGTGAAGCAGGCCATCGTCGTCCTCCAGGTGCAGGGGCTCGTCGAGGTGCGGCACGGAGGCGGCACCTATCTCCTCGGAAACGGGCTGGATGCCGAACCCGTCGAACGGCTCGTCGAACGCCGGCGCAGGCTGCCCGACGTACTGGAGGCACGCGAGGCGCTGGAGACGAAACTCGCCGAACTCGCGGCAGAGCGGCGCACCGAGCAGGACTTGACCGCGCTGAGAGCATCGCTCGCCCACATGGCCGCGGAGATCGCGGACGGCGGCCACGGCATCGAAGGCGACCGGCGCTTCCACGCCGCCGTGACGGCGGCCGCCCACAGCGCGTTGCTCGCCGAGTTCATGCAGGCCATCGCCGATCAGATCACCGAGAGCAGGCACGAGTCCCTCCGCCAGCCCCGCCGACCGGGCCGCTCCCTGAGCCAGCATCAGGTGATCCTCGATGCGATCGAGGAACAGCGCGGCAAGGCTGCGGCCGCGGCGATGCGGCGCCATGTCCGGACCGTCGCGAAGGTGAGGCTCCTGGACTGGAACCCCGAACCGGACGCCACCGACGGGACATCGTGAACCGTGCCCGCTGAGGCCCAGGCCCTGCTCCTGTGAGCGTTGCGGGGAGGGGCGTGCTGCGCGCGGAGCTGTCGGGTGCAGGAGTGGCCGAGACAGCGGGAGGGCAAGGACGCGGAACGATCGCGCGTGGCCCCACAACGGGGCTCGTCGAGCTTTCGACGTCCGCAGCCAGGGCGTTTCTCCCGGATCACCTCGCTCCCACCGTCGTGCCGGTCAGAACCGTCTGACAGCATGCGCCTTGCGGACATTCACGGTAGTGATCGCCAGGGTGAGGGCTGATGGGGGACTGCTTCCAGACGATCGTCGACGTCGACGCGGTGCCCGAGGACGTGGAGACGCTCGCGTCCAGGGCGGTGGCGTGGCTGGTCGACGAGAAGATCGTGCTCGCTGAGCAGACGTACGAGATGCTCGGCAGGCCGGTGTACTCGCCGGGGCGGCGGTGGGACGACGTCACAGAGTGGCCGGGCCATGGAACCGATGGGCTCGCTGTCATCCGGGGCCGGACCGTGTTCTGGGGCAGCCTGGGCTCCTCCGGCGTCCCTGTCTGCCCGAACTGCTCGGCGCCGGCTGACGAAAGGTCCGGGCTGGAGGCCCTGGTCGCCTGGAACGGGACCGGCTCCACCGAGCTGCGATGCTCGGCATGCGGGCGTGGGGAACCGCTGCCCGAGTGGACGTGGCAGGACGACCGCTTCGCCTGCGGCCACCTCGGCTTCGAGATCTGGAACGCGGCCCGCCTACGCCCCGAGTTCGTCGCCGAACTCGGCCGAGCTCTCGGCCACCGCATACGGATGGTCAGCGGGAAGCTCTGATCTCAGTGGCGGGGCTGGTTCGGCGCTGGCTTGAGTCGACCGTGAATGCCCGACGGACACCTTCAGCGCTTGGCGCTGACCCGCTGGTTACCGCCCGCCCGCTGACTGATGGCCATCACGACGAGGCCGGCGGGCAGAAGCAAGCTTGCGGTCATGCTCCCCCACTGGCGAGCGGCGGTAGCGCTGAACGCCAGCAAGAAGAACGCTTGCATGCACAGAGCGAGAGCCACCACCAACTGGCCCCAGCCGAAAAGCCGAAGGCGGCGCACCGGCCGCCGGTATGTAGGCATCACCCAGCCTTTCGCAATCGCCGCTACGCCGGACGCGGCAATGAGCAGCGCCAGCAGGACAACGGGGATGGCGAGATAAAGCCTCATGCTCTTCACTCTCTGCACGCCGATGACGAATATCGGACACAATCGTGATCATGACATTCGCAGCACGGGCTTGTCCATGAGTTGGCGTGTCGGTCAGTTGCCCGGCGTCGGGCTCTGTGCCCAGTCACCGCTTGGCTGTTCGCCGGTGGCGGTCGCGGCCATCAACGAATGGCCGTGAAGCGGCGTCACAGTGACTCGGGAACCCGCTCGAGCCAGGGGTTCACCCTGGACACGATCGTATCGAGCCACAGCTTCGCCCAGGTCAATGCCTATCCGAGGCGTGTATCGGAAGTGGCCCAGAGGGCTCATGCAGCGTCTGCCACGTGTCATGTGATCCTGACGTTATGACTGATCAACGCGGGGTCGCTATCGTCCGCCGGCCGGGCCGAGCCCTTTCCGCCGAGGACGGGCTGTCCGGGTTGTTGGCGGCTTACCATCTGAGGACGGAGGCTGAGAAGGGCGAGGCCGTCGCCGACGTGGACGGGTTGCCTGACCGCTACCGGGCAGAAATCTCGGACCCGCGGACCGCGTTCGTCGACGATGTCGTGCTGCTGTCCCTGATCGGGGACACCGTCGTGGGGTGCCTGGTGGTGACCGCCCCCGACGGTGGACGGTCGGAGATCAAGCGGCTCTGGACGGACCCGGCGTTCCGGGGCCGGGGCCTCGCGTCCGGCCTGCTCGGCGTCGCGCTTGCGCATGCTGCGGAAAGCGGCGTGAGCGGTGTGCGGCTGTCGGTGTGGAAATGGCGGACGGGGGCCATCGCCCTTTACGAACGTCTCGGCTTCACCGTCACCGAGTCATGGGATGAACGGGACCAACTGGTGTGCATGCAGCGCGCAGTGTGACACCGACGGCCCAGGCATTCCTCGCCCTCGGACGGCTCGACCCACAAGTCCACACGTCGGCCTGACGCTCCATCAGGCCCTGGGCCCGCTGAAGGGCTGGACCACACCTGCACCACCTGCTGCCGCCCGCTGCCCGCAGAACCTGACGAAGCACTGCGAGGCCTTCTCTTTCGGATCACTCTCACGGGCGTCCGATAGGTTGCCTGACATGACTGGACTCGGCCCCGTCACCTGGCCGCATGCTCCGATAAGAACCGAACGGCTCGTGCTCCGGGAGTCCGAGGCCCGAGACCGTGCGGCGTTCATCGAACTGTTCGCATCGCCAGAGGTGGGCATCCATCTCGGTGGCCCTCGACCACGTCCGGAGCTCGAACGCGTGGTGCCTGAGGTGCCCGGGCGGCGCCCTGGCCTTTTCGTGATCGATCTCGACGGAGTGATGATCGGTATGATCACGCTCGATCGGCGCGACACAGAGCGTCCGGGTCACGTCCGTCCGGATGCCGGGGAGGCCGAGCTCGGTTACATGTTCCTGCCGGAAGCGTGGGGACACGGGTACGCCGCCGAGGCGTGCGCAGCGGCACTCGACTGGTTCGCCGACGCACTTCCCGGCGAGCCGGTGGGGCTCTGCACCCAGAGCGCCAACGGCCGCGCGATGCGCCTCGCGGCGAAGCTGGGGTTCACCGAGGTGGAGCGGTTCGAGGAATACGGCGCCGAGCAGTGGTTCGGTGTGTGGTCCTCGGTCACGCCGTCCGGTTGAGCTGCAGCATGATGCAGAAGGCCTGGGCTGGGCACGCGGACGCCGGGGTCGGTGCCCGACAGTCCGAAATGGAGATCCTTGCGCACGCAGCGCCCCTGGAGTGCGGCTCATGGAATCCGATCCGGCCACAGGTGCGTCGGCTGTGCTCCGACCCTCGAACTGGGCTGCGCCAGCGCAGGGCGCACTCCGCTCTCCGCTACTAAACTTGATTGGGTGATGTCGGGCGTGCGGCTCATCGTGCTCCGCAAGCCTTGCTCGACGGTGTGACCGTGTGTCCGGGCGGTCGGAATCCGGTTCGTTGCAGGGCGCCGGGACCGTTAGGGTCAGCCGGATGAGTGATCTTCAGCCTGTCGTTTGGCTACTTACCGGCATGCCCGGCTCGGGTAAGACCACCTTCGCGAAGGCGTTGGCACGAGACGGTGTCGTCCGTCTCTCAGTGGATGACCAAATGACAGCTCGGCATGGACGGATCGGCAAGGACCACGCCGAGCACGAACACCTCGCGCTTCAGGCTCCCGTGATTGAGGACGTTCAGCGGCAGCTTGTCGCGCTCCTACAGGAAAGCCGTTCGGTAGTGCTGGATCACGGTCTGGGCACCCGCGCGGTCAGGGACGACTACAAGCAGTTGGTCACGGAGCATGGCGCCAGGTGGCGGCTCGTCCACTTCCAGGCTGATCACGATGAGTTGTTGCTGCGACTGGCCAAGCGAAACAACGAAACGGAACACGGCGTGATTTCGCCAGAGACGCTGGCCTGGATCGCCGAGCACTCCGAAGCCCCTGTGGGCGAGGGTGAAGAGCCCCCAATACTTCCAACCTCAGCCTGACAAAGATCCCTGGCTGAGATGCTTCTCGGTCACGCAGGTCCAGGTCACGGTCGACAGCCAGGCCAGATCAGGTGTCCAGCGCCAGGCCGGCGCCGACAAGGCAGCCGTCGATGAGGTGCGGCCGGTACTGGATCTTCTTGAGGTTGCGTTTCACAGCGGTGGCGAGTTGGTCGAGGTTCGCGGCGGCGAGGTTGCCGATCGTCCGTTTCACCAGGGACCAGATGCCTTCCTGCGGGTTGAGGTCAGGTGCGTAGGACGGGAAATGGAAGACGGTCAGCCAGTCCTCGTTCGCGGTGATGAAGTCCTTCATCTGCGGCATGAGATGGGTGCGCAGGTTGTCCCAGATCAGGACGATGGGGCCTTTGAGCTGGTTGTGCGCCCGCACGATGAGGTCGCGGTAGTCCTGCCAGGTGAAGCCCTTGGGTTCGCCCTTTCGGCCCCGGTGGACGCGGAAGCTGTAGATCAGCCGGGAGCGGTCTCCGGGGCGGAAGCAGACCATTCCCGCCATCGAAACCCGTCCCGAACCCCGTCCCCGGACGCGGACTACCGGAGTCCGGCCGACCCGGCCCCAAGACCTCGCGCGTGGCGGCCTCAGCGACTGGCCGGCCTCGTCCTCGCAGACGATCCAGGCTCCGCGGGCCGCCGCCGTGCTTTTACCTGCGGCCATACCTCCTTCTTCCACAACTCCACTGCTTCGTCGTCACGTTCGATTGCCCTGCGGGCCGGCTGCTGCCAGGACCAGCCATGACGCTTCAGCAGCCGCCATGTCCCCTCCACCGTGTAGCCGACGTGGAACAACCGCCCGATCAACGTCTTCACCCGCGCCAGCGTCCACCGCTGATCCGCCCACCCATGAGCAAGCGGACCACGCTCCAACTCACGCTCGAGCCACGTTATTTGTACGGCGGACAGCCTCGGGCGACCTGGTGAGCCCTTCGACCGGACACCCTCCTCGCCAGACTCCCGCCACTGACGGCGCCAGCGCTCCACCGACCGTTCACTGACCCGCAGCGCGGCCGCGATCTCCTTGCTCTTCGCGTCGCCCTCGAAACGACCGACTGCCTCCAGCCGGACCCGCTCCCTCGCGGCTCTCCTGGCGTCCGTCGAACCGCCGCCCTGCGCGTATTGCACACCACACAACTACCGACCCGACTCGGCCCTGTCAGGCGAACAGCCCGACATCACCCAATCAAGTTCAGTAGCCACTCGAAGCGGACTCTTCTCCCTGCGCCGGCCGACCCGGGTCCTCGGTCATGAACTCCGCGACCAGCCCCGCCGGATTGGCGTCCGAGGTCAGCTCGAACATCGCGTCCGGGTCGAACATGTCGTAAAGGATCACCGGGACCGGCCGTCCCAGCACCTTCGTGATCCGCCCGCTCTCGTGGAGGTGCCGAGCCGCTCCGACGCACACCTCGTAGAACCACTCGACGAGTCGCTCATCGCGGTCACCCGGCTCGTCGTCGTCCTCGTACCAGAGCCCTCGGAATTCCGCCCCCCGCCGGTGCGTTTCCGCACCGTCCGGATCACGCCCGACGGTCCTTACACCTTCAAGCCCAGTCTGCGGGAAGAACGCATAACTCCAGCGCGCTTCCCAGGAATCCGATGCCGCATCGGCTTGTTCCGCGACGTGGGCCTCGGTCGTGTAGCCGATCGCCACGTACGGAAACCGCGGATCCTGATCGACGCTGTCGATCCGGAACGTCACCGCGTAGATCCCGCCGTCTGCCGGAAACTCCCCGATGATGTCGCTCGCGATCCGCTCCACATGTTCCCGGAACATCATATGGCCTCCTCCTCAATCAGGTCGAAGATCATGAGCTGTCAGGTGAGCTGTCAGGCTCACGGTCCGTTCCGATTCTCGCCCGAGGTCCTACGCCGCAGATCCTGCGGATGGGCAGGAGGCTGAGACCGGTGGGCGTCACGAGCTCCCGCGCTCCACTGCGTATACGCCGCCACGGCTCGGCAGTGGTCTTGCCGCACCGCCGCGATCTTGGCCCGCGCCCGCAACACAGAGTGCCCATTGCTGCCTCGGCGGTCGGCGTACGGCAGATCAACGTGTCGGAGCCTGCTGCTTTTCGCGGTAGAGATCGATGGCGAGAGCGACTGCGGCGTGAGTGGCCGGGTGGGCGTCCTGGCGGCGCCAGATGAGGTGGACCGGCACGGGAGCGGCATCGCGCAGGGGGCGGTAGGTGATGCCGTCACGGCGGTACTGGGCCGCGGTGGCCTGGGGAGTGACGCCGACGCAGCGGCCGGTGGCGATGGCTGCGAGCCAGTCGTCGATGTCGTGGGTGTACTCCACGCCGGGCTGTGCGGTGTCGGACCACAGATTCATGGTGGTCGTGCCCGTTCGGCGGTCGATGGCGAGGGCGCGAGTGGCGATTTCATCCAAGCGGACGCTGCGGCGGCGAGCCCACGGATCGTCGGAGGCCAGGGCGACGACACGTCGTTCGTTGCCGATGAGCGCATGCGACCAGGGCTTGAGATCGAGTGGGGCACGGATGACAGCGAGGTCGCACAGCCCTTCGGCGAGCCCGCCGGTGGGGGCGTTGTGGCGGATGAGCCGGAGTTCGGTCTCGGGGTGGCTGTGGTGCCAGCGGCGTTGGAACTCGGTGGTGTGGCGGCCGAAGGCGGACCAGGCGTGGCCGATGTGCAGGCGGGCATGGCCCGCGGCCGCTTCGGTGACGAGCTCCTCGGCGCCGGAGAGCAGAAGCCGGGCACGGGCGAGAACCTGTACCCCGGCGGGGGTGGGGGCGACCGCTCGGCTGGTGCGGTACAGCAGGCGCACCCCGAGGATCTCTTCCAGGGCGAGCAGGTTGCGGGAGACAGCGGCCTGCGAAACGCCCAGCTCAAGTCCGGCGTCGGTGAAGCTGCCGGTGTCGATGATGGCAGCCAGGCAGCGCAGGTGCTTCAGCTCCATCCCTGCGGGGTTTCCGCGGCGCGTATCCATACGCTCAGCGTATCGGTAGTGGCATGGATGCATTTTGCGCATGCCGGTGGAGCCCGCACGGTGAGCACATGGTGCTGAGAACCTCACAGGATGCCGTCGGGCGAGTTCCCGCCGCCGCGGACGGCGACCCACCCGGTCGGGGAGCAAGCCACCTCGGAGGGATGGTGCTGATGGTGGGCAGCGGGCTGTCCAACCAGGTCGGGGCATCTGTGGCGGCACTGGCCTTCCCGGTGATCGGCCCGGTGGGGGTTGTCGCGGTCCGCCAGTGGGTAGCCGCTGGAGTGCTGTGGGCGGTCGGCAGGCCGCGCCTGCGGTCGTTCAGCGCAGCACAGTGGCGGCCGGTGCTGGGGCTGGCCCTGGTGTTCGCCGCGATGAACCTGTCCCTGTACACGGCGATCGATCGCATAGGGCTCGGGCTGGCTGTCACTCTGGAGTTCCTCGGTCCGCTGACGGTGGCACTGGCCGGATCCCGCCGCCGGACCGACGCCCTGTGCGCAGTGGCGGCAGCAGCCGCGGTCGCCGTGCTCGCCCGCCCTTCTCCTTCCACCGACTACCTCGGCATCGGCCTGGCGCTGCTCGCCGCGGTGTGCTGGGGCTGCTACATCCTGCTCAACCGCACCGTCGGCCGTCGCCTGCCCGGTCTGGAGGGCTCGGCAGCGGCTGCGGCCGTCTCGGGCGCGCTCTACATCCCCATCGGCGCCCTCGTGCTCTGGCAGCATCCCCCTACCCCTGCTGCTCTCGCCTGCGCGCTTGCTGCCGGAGTCCTGTCCTCGGCTGTGCCGTTCCTTGCCGATCTGCTCGCACTACGGCGTGTCCCGGCGCACTTCTTCGGCGTATTCATGAGTGTCAACCCGGTCTTCGCCGCCGTCGTGGGTCTTGTCGTGCTGGACCAGCATCTCGACTCAGCCGCCTGGGCCGCGATTCTCGTGATCGTCGGCGCGAACACCGTCGCCCTCACGGCGGCCTCCCCCACCACGAAGATCAGACGTGCCACGTGACGCTCGGGATCATGCACGGCGGTACCCTTCGGCGCGCTCGGCGCGTGCCTCCTGCTGCGCCCTCTCCCCGCCCGGAACGAGGCCTACGGGTACGGCGTAGCCATCGCCTACCTGGAGGCCTCCGGTGAACAGGTGGACACGGATTACGAGCTGTGGCGCGCCCTGAACGAAGACGTCCGCGCCCTGCGCCTGGACTCGTACGGCATCGCCGAGCGCCTGCGGTCGTTGCGCACAGAGCTGTGAGGGGCCGTGCGATGACGTTCACGCCGCTCCCGGCCTGATCCCCTGGAGACGAACAGGCCCACAAATATCCGGGTGCCGGCCAGGCCGGGTTGAGGCATGCTGCAGCGGTGTACGAGAGCCATATGACAGTGCTGTGCGACGGGCAGAAGCTGCACGGACTGGAGCAGTGGGCAGAGCACCGCAGCGGTGTGAAGTTCACGCACATCGAGCTGGCCCGGGGGCGGACCGCCTCGCAACCGATGCTGACGTTGCGTGGGACGCGGGCGTCCTTCCGCGAGGAGGTCGCCGCCGTGCGGAAGGTCGTGGAGACCCTCGCGGAAGACGGATTCGTCGTGGCGCGGGTGAAGGTCGAGTGTGTGCCATGGGCAACGGAGGTGCCTCAGACCGACGCCGACGTACCGGCAGCGGCTTACGAGCGCTATTTCGAGCACCATGTGAAGCTCCTGCTCGACCCGTCGTACACCACTGAAGCCTTGGTCGCTCTGGCTGTACGACACGGGGCCCATGTCTCGTGGAACGCACGGAGGCGGCGCGCGGACGGTGGGGAGGAGCGGTTTGTCACGCAGCGCTGCCACGGGGTTGGGGCAGGGCGTGCAGAGTCGGCATTGCATGCGCTGCTCTCGGAGTTGAGGGCGTACGAGGTGGTCGAAGTAGAGCGGGAGTACGTGCTGCTGGACAGTGGTGCGGGGCTCGACGAGGGGTGGTTGGAGCCGGTATGAGCGCGGAATACGACGCGGGAGCGAGCGCTGTCGGCGGGCAGGGCGGGCACGCGCCGGCTGTGGTGAGGTCCGCCCACGCGCGTTCGACAGCCAAGGTGCCCCGGACACTGCTGCGGGTGATCGATGCCGAGGCGAGGCAGAAGGAGGTTTTCGATCCGGCGCTCAAACAGTTCCCGTACGCCTTCCGCGCCTCCGATCCTGCTTTCCCCTCACCTGAGGCAACGCGTGTCTGGCAGACCGCCCGTTCAGAGGCGCTTGCAGCTGTACGGGACGGGGTGGCCGCCTCGCGGTGGGCACGGTCCCTGGTGCTGCGGGGCAGTGTGCTGATGGCCTTGTGGTTCGGTGAGCAGGCACGGGAGCCGGGCGATCTGGACTTCGTGGTCGTTCCCCCGTCGTGGCGGATGGAGGAGGAGCAGACCTCGGCGCTGCTGGCCGGTGTCGCGGCGGCCGCCGAGGCCCAGGCTGCCGCTCACCCGGACGGCGTTCGGATCGACGCAGCGGGGGCCGTGTGCGAGGAGATCTGGACCTACGAGCGGGTGCCCGGACGCCGAATGATGCTGCCCTGGCGCGCCCCTGGCACACCGGGCGGCTGGGTGCAGCTGGACTTCGTCTTCGGCGAGCCTCTCCCGGACCCACCGGAGCGGATCCAACTGCCTTCCGGCGGGCTGGCTCAAGGGGCGACCCCCGCACTGTCACTGGCGTGGAAGGTGATGTGGCTGGTCAACGACGGCTGGTCGCAGGGCAAGGACCTCTACGACGCCGTCCTGCTGGCCGAACGGTACGCGCTGCCGAACGCCTTGCTCCAGAAGGTGTTCCAGCTGGCCGGCGAGTGGCCCGTACTCGGGCGGAAGCAGGTACTGGGTGAGGACGTGGCCGACGCCCTGCGCTACGTCGAGTGGCATCACTTCGCCGACGAGTACCCGCAGTTCGCAGGACGCGAAAGGGAATTCACCGCGCGTCTTCAGGCGGCGCTGACATCGACGTTTGCCGACGACCCCGCGCCCGGGAATGCCGGCTGATCAGGGGGCGGCTGTCCTGCCCGGCGGCGGATCGGGGGCCCGTCCGACCGCGGGCCAGGCCTGAAAGGCGGCTGGGCCCGGGCGCGCCGGTCAGGGAGCGGGAACGGGGCCGCCAGGCCGGAACCGCTCCACCCCGACGACGTGTCGCACCTTGATCGGGCGCACGATCACCGCCACCCGCTGCTCCCCCGGCATGGTCCACTCGAACCGCTCGCTGCCCAGGTACTTCCGGGCCAAGCGATCCATCCGGTCGTGCGCCTCCTCGCCCTCGATGAAGCGGACCACCTCGCCACTGATCTGCACGCGGTCGAAGGGATCGGCGGCGTCCGCGTGCGAGAGGTATACGCGGGGGTCACGGCGCAGGTTCTCCTCCTTCACCCGGCCCACCGAGGTGTTGAACGAGAGCTCGCCCTCCCCCTCCAGATCGACCCACATCGGGCTGACCTGCGGCGCTCCGTCGGCAAACACGGTGCCGACGTACCAGATATGAGGGGCTTGCAGTCGCGCGCGGACGGCTTCGTCGAAGATCGCAGTCATCTTTGGAGGCTACCAACCACGATCGGCAGGACGACTCAGGGGATCCGGGAATGGCGACGGCCGCGCCGAACGTTTGGTGCCGCCGGTCGCAGGCGGCCGGCTGGGCCTTTCGCAACGACGCAGACGGCGGTGGCGGCGATCGGGACGCTGGCGCAGACGCGAATGAACATGCACCCCATGTCCGTCAAACGTCTGTTTATCGCGTCTTGATTTCCGGGACCTACGATCACCCGGCCGGACATGACGAACCAAGACTGTTGCCTGACGGTGCAAAAGCCGAGCAAAGAGGGGGACGACATGCTCCGCATTCACTTCAATGACGCGGATCTGGCGAGAACCAGGATCGCTGCCGCGCCTGATCCGGTCTGGGAGATCGCCGCGAGTCTGCACCGATTACAGTCGCGGCACGGGCGGTGGGCCTACGCCGAGTGGTACCGCACAGGGCGGCAACAACTGCGGGAGAAGGGGCTCGAGCGTGTCCTGCGGAGCGTTCTGCTGCCTCTGTATCCGAGAGCCGCGTACTTCCCGGACTTCCTGACACCCGCCGACGCCGTGGGCGATCTGGCCATGGGAATGGAATCGATTGTGGCCACCCCTCCGCAACGGGTCCTCGATGAAATGGCCATCCTCGACCGGACTGTGGGAGCCCCGTTGTGGGCCGGGCGTCTGGCCCGGCTGGAGGCGCGCAGGGAGTTCGTGGGGATGCTGCGCGCGTACTATGACGCGGTCGTCGCCCCGTACGCGGAACAGACGCAGGCCCGGATCGAGGCGGAGCGGGCGGCACGCTGCCGTGGTCTCCTGGACGGCGGGGTCGAGGGCATGCTCTCGGGTCTCGGGCCCATGCTGCGCTGGTCTCCCCCTGTCCTGGAGGTCAGTTATCCCAAGCAGGCCGCCGACCGGGATCTGTATCTGGACGGCCGGGGGCTCACGCTCGTCCCCTCGCACTTCAACTGGGGCGAACCCGTCGCCTTCGCCAATCCGCAACTGCCGCCCGTGCTCTGGTACTCGCTGCTCCACGAACCGAGCGCGGTGGATGCCCCGCACAGCGGCGACAGGCCCTTGATCGCCCTCCTCGGGCGCGCTCGCGCGGTGGCTCTGCGCGCCGCGGCCACCGGCGCCACGACCACTGAGATCGCCCGTGCTGCCGGGGTCTCGGCCTCCTCGGCCAGCCGTCACGCCACCGCGTTGCGCGACGCGGCCCTCATCACCACCGTCAGGAACGGCCCGGCCGTGCTGCACACCCTTACGCCGGCGGGGGCATCGCTGCTCCGGGCGGGCACAAGGAAACCGGGCTGAGGCCGGAATCTCGGGGAATTGTGCCACCGCAGACTCACTGCATGAAATGAGGTCCACCACCTCCCTGAACGACGTCGGACAGACGGTCAGTCAGGCCTGGAAGTTGCGGTCCTCGGTCGACGTGCCGGGAATGCCGAAGCCAACTGCGGCCTGCGGCGCCCAAAAGGCACGCGTGCCGATGTAGACGATGCCCGCGCCGATAGGTCCGGCCGGCACGTGGGCGACGTTGGTGAGCATGCGTTGTCTTCCCCTTCGCTCAGGAGCGTGCAGCGCCCAAGCGGTCTGTCCCCTGACTGCCGTTCAACGCGCTACTCGCCTGAGCTTCGCCCAGGGCGCCCAGTCGGAACTCCGGCCCAATGCGAACCCTAGGATGCGGTGTGGCCCTCCCCCGGCTGGTCGGCTCCGAGTTCGGTGGCACCGTCTTCCCAGCGTTTGCGCCGCTCGGTGATGGACTGCTCCCACCACGGAGTGCCGCGCTCGCCGAGCGCCACCTTTGCCGTTTGCACGCGGCTTCGGGCCAGTCCCTCGGCTGCCGTGTCCTCGTTCCGCCGCGAGGCGGCTACCGCGCGCCGGGCTGCCATGAGGTGCCGACGCAGATCGGCGGCGACATCCTCGGGAATCTCCGGGTCCGTCGCCCGCCATCGCCGACCCTTCACCACGATGTACCGGCCATCGGGTGTCCGCTCCGGCTGGGCAGGTGAATCCATGTGCCTCATGCTGCCCCACCCGGGCGCAGATTCCGCCCCGCTACACGGCAGCCCGCCCGGTTCGCCCCGGGCGACCGCCTCGTCGACGCGGGCGGCCAGGCATGGAGCCCGCAGTTCGACGGCGTAATGCACGCCTCGCGATCTGCCATCGGGCCGATCCGGCAGGGAGTGGCCTCCCACTTGCGCATCCGACTGACATCGCATGACGCCGGGTGACGCGACTTGGCACCATTCCGCGCCATCTGGCGCCATCCGGTGCCACCAGGCTCCGCTCCTCACCCCGAACACACGCGAGCACGCATGGCACCCGCATCCCCCATGGAAGTACCAGCGCATTTTCACAGGTCAGGTCATTGCGTCAGCGGCCGCCCCGGCAACACCGCCCTCACATCTTGCGCGTGGCGCCATCATGGTGCCATTATGGCGTCATGGACCTCACGCCGTATGTCGACACCCTCCGCCGCGAACTCGCGGTGGCTGCCGAAGTCGGCGGCCACGAAGCCCGCGAGCTGGCAGAGAGGCTCACCGCGCCCCTGGAGTCGGCGACCCGGCTGGCCATGCTCGGCGTGCTCTCCGCCGCGACGGACGAGATCACCCGCGAACTCGCCCCCGGCTCGGTCGACGTGCGGCTGCGCGGCCTCGACCCCGACTTCGTGGTGACACTCCCGCCCGCCGACGACGGCGCCTTCACGGAGCCGTCCGCATCCGTGGAACCGCTCAAGACCTCCGACCCTTCCGACGGCGACGAGGGCGGCACCGCCCGCGTCAACCTGCGCCTGCCGGCCCACCTGAAGGCCCGCGCCGAGGAGGCCGCAACCCGCGAGGGCCTGTCGGTCAACGCGTGGCTGGTGCGCGCCGTGTCGGCCGCGGTCGACGGCGGCACCCCGCCGCGTACGACGGAGAAGGCCCAGACCATCGGACAGAGCTTCACGGGCTGGGTGCGCTAGCCGCGCCCCGCCCCGCACCAATTCACCCACACCACGCCCCACCAGCGGGGACGCCCTGAGGACCCAGGAGAACGGGACAGCCATGCCCTCTTTCGACACTCCCGAACCGATCTCGGCCACGGCGCACGTGGAGGCAGGTTCCATTCAGTTCGCCGCGGGCGACCGTCTCGACACGGTCGTCGAGGTTCGACCCCGCGACCCGAAGAAGGACCTGGACGTTCGGACGGTCGACCAGACCGAGGTCACGTACGCGAGCGGCGTACTGACCGTCAGCACACCCAAGTCCAACCTGTTCGGCCTCGGCCGCACAGGCATCGTCGACATCACGGTCGAACTCCCCACGGGCTCGCACATCGACATGACCGGGGCGTGGGCCCAGGTGCTCGGGGAGGGCCGGCTCGGCAAGGTCCAGGTGAAGACCTCGTCCGGCGACGTCCGCCTCGACACCACCGGCCCCCTGCAGTTGAAGGCGTCACACGGATCGATCACCGTGGACCGAGTCGAGGGCACGGCCGAAATCACCACCAGCTCCGGCAGCTTGCGCGTCGGCCACGTCGACGGCCCCGCCGTCCTGAAGAACTCACACGGCACCACGACCGTTGAGGCCGTGGCCCGCGAGCTGCGAGTAAGCGGCGCCAACGGCGACATCGAAATCCGGCGCGCCGGGGACTCGGTCACCGCAACCACCGCCCACGGCACTCTGCGCTTGGGCGAAGTGGCCCGCGGAACCGTGCAGTTGGATACCGACTACGGCGCCATCGACATCGGCGTCCGCGAGGGCACGGACACATGGCTCCACGTCCACTCGGGCTCCGGGCAGGTACGAAACGCGCTCACCGCGTCCGAGACTCCGGAGAAGACCGAGGACACCGTCAAGATCCGCGCCCGCACCCGGCACGGCAACATCGACATCCGGCGCACCAAGGCCTGATCCCGTAGAGACGACCTCAACTCACCATCCCTCCGCCGCCACTTCAGCCTTCGAAGAGGAGAGCTTCATGTCCAGTTCTGTCATGCCCACATCCAGGCAGCACGACGGTCACCCGTCGCCCGTCGCTGTATCCACCGTCGGACTGCGCAAGTCCTATGGTGACAAGACCGTCCTCGACGGCATCGACCTGCGCATCCCGGCCGGGTCCGTCTTCGCACTGCTCGGCCCGAACGGCGCCGGCAAGACCACCGCCGTGAAGATCCTCTCCACGCTCATCTCCGCCGACGGCGGACAGGCACAGGTCGCCGGTCACGACATCTCCACGTCACCGGACGGGGTGCGGGCCGCGATCGGTGTCACCGGGCAGTTCTCCGCCGTCGACGGGCTGATCACCGGCGAGGAGAACATGCTCCTCATGGCCGACCTGCACCACCTGCCCAAG
>NZ_JBHWZS010000144.1:0-20471 GCF_042728155.1 Streptomyces sp. NPDC060209 | reverse complement strand
GCGCGGGTGACCGGGCCGTTGTGTTTTACTTATCCGGGCGTTATTGGTCAACAGTGGGCTCGCACCTATCACGCCGTGATAGGTCGCGGTTCTGGTGCGCATGCGCGAGTGGATCCGGCTGGGTAGGGCGGCTATCACGGCGTGATAGGCCGACACTGCAAAAAAAAACATGCCTAGTGGCTCGTCTCGAATCCTTGACCGGTAAAGGATCGCGCCTGTTCGATACCAAGCGAGCGGCCCTCTTGGTGTGTATGCACCTCCAGGCCCTGTGGCCTTTGGCTGGCTTCCTCGTCCACCTCCCGGACGGGGAAGCCCGCGACATCGGCCTCGTGTCAAGATCACCCGATCAGTGATGGCAAGCGCGTGCACCCGTCCGAGGTGGCTGGCGACCGTGCGTCGCTGACCACGTTCCTCGACTACCAGCGCGCGACTCTCGCCATGAAGTGCCAGGGGCTGACCGGCGAGCAGCTGAAGCAGAAGCCGGTTCCGACCTCGGGTCTCTCCCTCCTCGGCCTGGTGCGGCATGTGGCCGAGGTCGAGCGGAGCTGGTTCCGGATGGTGCTGAACGGCGAGGACTGCGAGGCTCTCTGGTCCAGGATCAACGGCGAGTTCGCGGAATTCCAGGTGGATGACGCCGACGTGGACGAGGCGTTCGCTTTCTGGCGCGAGGAGTGCGAGGGCTCCCGAGCCGCCGCGGAGGCCGTCGAGTCCCTTGACGACACGGTGGACTTCCGGGGCGAGGTCATCTCGCTCCGCTATGTCCTGACCCACATGATCGAGGAGTATGCGCGCCACAACGGCCACGCTGACCTGCTCCGTGAGGCGATCGACGGAGAAGTTGGCGAGTAGGACATCGGTCGGCCTGGCCCAGCGGGCCGTTCGATGACAGGTCAGGCCACCTTCGCTGGATAGTCGGCCCAGCTGCGGATCGGTGAGTCGGGGGCGAAGTTGGTCTTCGGTTCGGCGCGGGCGTTGCGCCCAGCGAACGTAGGCGGCGATGGCGGCGTTCTGTTCGCCGTGGCTGCGGTGGTCGGTGCCGTTGAGGGCGAAGTAGCGCAAGGCCGCGAACTCGGACTCGATCCAGTTCAGCCACGATCCGTAGGTCGGTAGGAAAACCAGCTCGACGTCGCTCGCGGCCGCCCAGGCCCGGACGTTCGGGTGCTCGTGCGGCGAGAAGTTGTCCAGAACGACGTACAGCTTCTCGCCGGGCCAGCGGACGCGCAGGGCCTTGAGCAGGGCCAGGAACTCGCGCCAGCGTTTGCGGGGCCGGATGCGGTAGTACATCTTCCCGGTGGCCAGATCGAGGGCGGCGAGCATGTGCATCACCCCGTCGTAGCGGTTGTAAGTTGCCCGCAGCCGGCGCGATGAGCGCAGTGGTCGCCACGCCTTGCCCTTGCGGGGCATCAGGTTGAGCGGTCCGAACTCGTCCACGCACACCGCCCGGCCATCGCTCTGCGGGCTGTCGTAGAGCGCCAGGACCCGGTGCATCTTGGCGATGAAGTCCGGGTCGTTCGACGACTTCCAGGTCGTGGTGGTCTGCCAGGAGACCTTGCCCTCGCGCAGTATCCGCCGCAGCGTCTCGCGGCTGACCGACGGGACGACCTTCTGCTTCACCAGGTGCTCAGCGAGCTTGGTCAGGCTCCAGGTCGAGAACGCGGCGATCTTCCAGTCGGCGGGGGACGTCCGAGCGATCAGGCAGATGTGCTCACGCACCTGGCCGCTGATCGTCCTGGGACGTCCCCCGCTCCATTTTGGGTCCAGAGACTCGAACCCCCGCTCGTTGAACGCGTGGATGACGTCACGCACGTAGTCGGCGCTGACCTGCATCAACGAGGTAATGTCCGGCACCGACTGGCCCTGGGCGAACATCAGCACGACGATCGCCCGCCGCAGCCTCACCGGATCCTTCGCCGTCCGGCTGATCCGCTGCAACCGTCTCCCCACATCCATGTTCACCGGCCGTACGAACACTCCCGGACGACGCCCCACAACCACCTCCACGATCACGACCTGGAGGCAGCCTGCTGTGCAACCGACGCACGATCAATTACCTGGCCAAGGATCCGAGACGAGCCACTAGCTACCGCAGTCAGGCCCCCGGTCGCGTCTCGACCTGGGAGGGCCACGGCCTTCGGTCGGTCGGCAAGCAGAAGGCTTTCCGGGTGCCATCAGGGATTCTGGCGCCAAGCCTTCGCAGAGCCAGCGCTGAGTATCAGCACTGGCTGGGGCCTATCCCAGCGACGCTGCTGCGCTGGTGAACGCGCGGTGTCGTTGACCTATCACGGCGTGATAGGTCAACAGTGGGCTCGCACCTATCACGCCGTGATAGGTCGCGGTTCTGGTGCGCATGCGCGAGTGGATCCGGCTGGGGGAGGACGGCTATCACGGCGTGATAGGCCGACACTGCAAAAAAAACATGCCTAGCTAACGCGTGGCGTACCACGTTGATCTTTCGCGTTAGTAGAGTGTCGGACTATGACGTCACCTGATACCAGTGGCGACCGCGAGAAGGTCGTCTCCAAACTGCCCTCCTGGCTCCGTCAGGAGTTGAAGATCCGTGCTGTCCTGCACAGCCTCGACATGCAGGAGGCCGTCGAAGCCGGCATCACAGCGTGGCGGGGCCTCGGATCCAACCTCAGCCCCATCGACACGAGCGGCGCAGAGTCCTTCGCTACCTTCCTGCCAGCCGAGCTCTGGTCGGGATTTCGCGCCGACTGCAAACTCCGAGGCGTATCCCTCATCCAGGGCCTCGCGCAGTCTGTGCAGATGTGGCTCGACATCAATCCCGCGCCAGCCGTGAAGCGCCCGGAAATCGTTCGCCGATTCATCGTCTGCAACCAGAAGGGCGGCGTCGGCAAAACCGCTATCACCGCCGGCACTGGAGAAGCTCTCGCAGAATCCCCCACCGCGTTGGTACCCGTACGCGTCTCCAAGCACTTCGCGGCTCTACTCACCGAGAACGAGACCAGCACTCAGGACCCGCTCGCCCTCGAAGACCTCCCTGGCCTCGGCCAGCGAGTGCTGCTCGTCGACTTCGACCCCCAGGGCCACCTCACCCGCCAGCTGGGGCAGGAGCCCCTCCCCATGGGTGGAGACTCCCTCACCAATCACATGGCCGGCGAGGGCAAGGGTGAACTCCGCGACCTCATCGTCCCTATCGACGAAGACCGCTTCGGTGAGCGGCTCCATCTCCTGCCTGCCTGCACCGACGCCTTCCTCCTGGACGTGCGCCTCGCATCCGTGCGAGCACGCGAGGCCTCCCTGGAACGTGCCCTGTCCCCCATCGAGGCCGACTACGACGTCATCCTCGTCGACTGCCCGCCCAGCCTCGGGCTGAGCATGGACGCCGCCACCTACTACGGACGACGCCGCCCACAGGAATCCCCCGGCAACTCCGGCGCCCTCATCGTGGTCCAAGCCGAGGACAGCAGCGCCGACGCCTACGGACTCCTCACGTCCCAGATCGAGGACATGCGTGCCGACCTCGCGCTCGACGTCGATTACCTCGGACTCGTGGTCAACCACTACGACGCCCGCCGCGGCTACATCGCCACATCATCCCTACAGTCCTGGATGGACATAAAGGATCCCCGCGTCGTCGGCGTGATCGGAGACCTCAAAGAACAGAAGGAGGCCGTCCGCGCTAAGCGACCCCTCCTCGCCTACGCGCCCCGCTGCGACCAATCAGTCGCGCTGCGCGCCCTCGCCCGGGAGATCAGCAAGTGACCAAGGCCAAGAACCTCGGCGCTGGAGCCTCCTTCGCACAGGCCCGCCCCATTAGCGCCCGCCGCGCCGCCATTGGTGCCGCCACTGGCGCACCCACCGACGGAGTCCCCGACCCCACGGAACTCCCCCTCGGCGTCATCAGTCAGAACCCCGACAACCCGCGTGAAGAGCTCCGCGACCTCGACGGGCTTGCCGACAGCATCCGAGAGATCGGACTCATCAACGCAATCACCATCGCCAGCGTCGAGGCATACCTGGCCGAACGCCCGGACCGGGCAGATGACCTCGACGAAGGCGCCCGCTTCATCGTCATCGACGGCCACCGCCGGCTCGAAGCCGCCCGACTCGCCGGCGCTTCGAAGATCCGGGTCAGCGTCGACAACGCCCTTGTCTCCACCGACGAATCCCTCCTCGAAGCAGCCTTCGTCGCCAACGTCCACCGCGACGATATGAACCCGCTTGAGCAGGCCCAGGCACTGCGCAAGCTAGTCGAGTTCTACGGCTCGCAGAGCAAGGCAGCCAAGAGGCTGGGCATCGGCCAGTCGACCATCTCCTCGAAGCTGTCGGTCCTCGACCTCGACCCCGAACTTCAGGCGGACCTCGTCGCCGGACGTCGAAAGATCGAGCACGTGCGGAACTTGGCCAAGCTGGCCCCAGAGGAACAGCGGGAGAAGGCGGATGCACGAGCAGGTGCTTCCGCTGAGCAGAAGTCCTCGGTCGCACCCAGTGGGGGAGTGGTTCAGGAAGTTACCCCGATGCAGCCTGAGGCACCGGCCCCTGCCCCAATCACGCCGCTGGAGAAGCCAGAGCTATCACGCCGTGATAACTCCGCCGCTTCCGCGGAGTCAGAGACCGCCTCTGAAGAGTTGCCTGCCCAGCGCACCGAAGCCGACAGCCAGCAGGCGGACGTCACGGAGCTTGCACCGGGGGAGTCGGGCTTCGTTCCGCTCGGCCACGTGACCAAGATGCCGTGGCACGACGGCGAAGCCGTGGCGGATCTCGTACTGAAGAAGATGGACTCCGAGCAGCAACAGGTACTCCTGTCGCGGCTTCTCACCGTGCACAGTGAGGTGGCCAGCGACTGAGTCGCAACACTCGTACCTCAGTCAGGAAGCGTCGAGGGGAAGGGCGCGCCGGGCGTCTGCCCCGCACGTTGGGTGCGGGGCCGCCACGGCACCAGCTGACAGACAACGAGCGACGATAAGACAGCTGGTCACACGTACGTGTGAAATATCCGCAGGGCCCGCAAGAGCGTGGAGCAGAGTGACATCAGCGGATGAGCCAGCGCAAGGCAGGCCGTGCCGGTGCTAGTTGCGAGTACCGCTTCGGTCATTACGGCGGCCCCGAACGTAACTCCACCGGCGTCCCGGGTAGGGGCGGCCCCGCGCAACGTGCGAATGGAACACGGAGCCGCTGCCCGCCGTCCTGTCAGAAGCGGACATTCCCGTGGTGACAGTACGTCGACAAGCGAAACGCCGCTCGCCGAGGGCTTAGACGTCGCGCATCACTGAGGACTGGTCTTGCTCGCAGCAGGCTGTGTTCAGGCGAGGACGCTGGCTGCGGCGGCATCGACCCTGCGGTGCACCCTGGGTACCAACGCGAGGGCCGAAGCTTGCGGTGAGTCACCGCTTGACGCGGTTGCGAACAGCTTGGACGGCGAGGGCAAGAAGCAAGGGTTCGGTCAGGCGTGAGGTCATCTCGATGTAGCTGTCCGCAGTGGTCAGGTCCTGGCCCGAGGAGCGGAACGCCACCGAGGCGAGCGTGATGTCCAGGGCCTTCTCGAAGCGTTCACCGGTGAAGCGGTTACTTGTGGGACCTTGCGGATCGTCCTTGTCGACCTCGAGGATCACTCTGCCTCCTCCGGCCGGGACTGTGCCGGTTGCTGTTTGCTTCGGAGTGTCCCTGGGGAGGCCGACGGCCATCAGCAGGCTGCTGCTGTACGCCGTCGTTGATGTCAGATGGTGATGTCAGGTTGGATGGCTGCATGGAGCACGTCGAAGCTGAGCTGTTCACGGACGGTGGGAACAACGCTGTGGTGCGCTTGCCACCCCATCGGTTCCCCGGCGTCTTGATTCAGGGTGACTCTCTCTCCATTATCCGCAGCGAAGTTGCCGAAGTCATTGAGGCCTGCGACCAGGGCGACCTCGCCGGGGCACGGGAAACCGCCGGCCTTCTGTTGGCCGACCTCGATGCCCTGCTGGTGCAGTACACCGCTGCACTGGATGCCCACAAGATCCCGCGGCCGTACTGATCGCCAGGCTCCGAGCTTGGGAATCACTGGTGACCCAGCCCCGAACCGGCCGCTGATCTGGGATAACAACGGCTGGCGCCCCGCCGGACAAGTCGGACGCACGCCCTTGCTCACCGCTGTTCACCGCACCTGGTGGCACGGTTCTGGCACGGCTACCTTCTGATCCGTAGCTCAAGCCGGATCGGTCAGTGACGGCCATTCCGGCCGCTACCAGGCTCCAGAGGGGCGCTACCGGACGCGGGCGATTGCTGGGGTTGCGGTACCTGACTGCTGTACCGCAGGATCGAACGGGGGCGACCATGGAACGGCATGCGCTGGAATTGCTGTTGGCCGGTGATGACGAGGCGTCCGTGATAGCTCTGGCGACCCTCCGCAGCGGGGCCACCTACTGGGTGGGAGACCGGGCACAACCCGCGGGCCAGCATGCTGGAGTCTTTAAGCGCCGACTTCAGCGCATGCGGACGCACGGACTCGAACCGCTTGGGCTGGAACGAGCCGTGCAGCTCGTCCGCGAGCATGGCCGGCCCGTACGCACAGGGATGATCGATTCTGCCGATCGGACATGGACCACTCTGCTCTTCCTCACCGAGGACGGCAGCGCACTAGTGGCCTGCGCCGGCTGGCCGCTGCCGCTTGTCAGGAAGCCACCGCTTTAGAAGCGAGGTGTAGCGAGTTGGGGTCTGACCTGCAAGATGCTGACTTCGGCGCTCGTCCGCAGTGGTCCCTGCCGGCGTCTGCAGTTCCCTGTGATTCCCCGCCCCATCTGGCGCGGTTGTGGCACGTAGGACTTGGTTGTGAGCCTGTCTTTTCTCTTCTGCGTACGGTCGCTCTCTTGCCCTGACACACTTGACCTAGTGATCAGTGCGACTGCTGCCGCTGGGCAGCCCGAGAGCCTCGCATCGTCCCTTCCAGCCGCTGCAGTGGTGGGGGCAATGGCCCTGCTCTTCACGGCCGCTACGTTCTGGTGGCTCAATGCCCGCTTGGGAGTGCTGAAGAGCTGGGAGCCTCAGACCTACGCCATGTCGCTCAATCGGGACTACGTGCGTGTCCGCTTGCCACTGGTCATGTACAACACCGGGGCAAGGCCGATCGTGGTGTTGGACCTGCGGATGAGATTCCCGGATGAACCCGAGGCCTTGTGGCCGCTGGTCTGGACCGGCACGTCCGAGGAGCTCATGCCTAAATCGGCAGATGACGTTGTAGCCCCAACAGGCTTCGCCATCGCGGGCCGGACAGCAGAGCAACTGGTCGTCAGCTTCACTGTGCCGTCGCCAGGCTTCATACCTGAAGTACGTGACTACCAGGTGGTAATCGAAGCGGTTCTGGGGCAGCGGAAGCTGTGGCAGCGAGTGCTACGGCGGGACAGTAGGTGGCAGCCCTTCGCACGCTTCGGTCTCCGAATGGGGCGTATGCGGTACACAGGCTCGTTCGGCGCGTACTCGAACTCGCCTCGCGACCTGCAAATGGACACCCTTCGGGCGCCTGACGACGCAATGCAGCGCCTGGCTCTTCGGCTACGCGATGAGCGTAAGGGGAGTTCTTAGCAGTTTCGGCTCGATGCTTGATAGCGGCTTTCGGTGGATGGCTACGACGCAGCGGCTCCCACCGAACCCGCCACTCACCCCAGCTCCCATCCCGTCCGCCTTCGACCCACACACCGTGGAGCGGGCGTGGTTCAGGGCGTCAAGGTGGAGCGCGCCACTGTACGAACGACCCTGACGCCCTGGGCCGCGACTGCTCGGCTCTGCCTGGGTCGAAGGTGGTCGGGATGGGAGCCCCCACGACGCTCACCATGAATCCGCCGGCACCCGCGAACGGCGCCCCTCCCATCCCGGAGTCTGAGCGCCCCCGCCGGAGGCATGTCTTGAAGCCGCGGGCTTGGTTCTCGTCTCATGCCCCACGGGCCTATCCACTGCGGGCGCGCGTCGGCGGCGGCAGCGACGAGCGGGCCGAAGGCAGGAGCGCGGGAGCGGCCAGAGCCGGGAAGCGCGCCCGGCGGAGCGGAGCGCAGCCGGGTGCCTTGAACCCGTAGAGAAGGTTTCTACTCACGCCCCAGCGCGACGCGCCCGAGGGACTACCGTCAACGCCCCCGCAGCGGCTCGCTGCGGGGGCGTTCTGACTGGTTCATTGGACATGGGTGCCGTGGAAAGCGCCGTGCAGGAAACGGGGACGGCAACCACCCCGCGAGGCTGATCGTCCTCCGGATGTCCCCAACTCAGGCAACAGCAAGGGTGGCGGTGGCGGCGATGCCCATCATGTCCACCGCATCCCGACGGCGGACAGCTTCTCGGCCCGTTCGGATGTCAGCGTGGCGGCACGGGTTCGTTGGTTCGCGACCCAGGCACCGAGCTTGAGCGGGCGCTCCTCTTCCTGGCCATCGCCCGTCCTGGACACGCTGATGGTCTCAATGTGCTTTCGGGGGACCTTGAGGTGGCCTTCCCGCTGGAAGAACTGCCTGGCGGCGGAAAGATGCATCGTCCACTTCTGGGCCTGGCTCATCGAGGGCTTCGGCTTCTCGGCCTCCTCGGCGGGTTCGATGCCGAGGACGTTGACGCACATCCACTGCTGGGCGCCGGTGAGCTTGTCCCACCCCGTACGGACCGTTTGAACCCAGCGTCCCAGGTCCTCGCCCTGCACCAAGGCCTGACCTGGCTGGGTAGGCAGGAACTCACCGGACTTGAGGTGGAGGCGGATGAGGTGGAAGGTGCGCTGCCAGGTGACGGGCCAGGCCGGGCACCACGACGGATCGATGTCCTCCAGCTGCTCGCGCCGCTCCTCCGACAGGACCCAGCCCGTCGTGTCAGCAGGCAGTCCTTCGGCCTCGCGCCGTTGGCTGTCGTCGGCGCGGCGTGCGGCGGCGCGGGCGTTCTTCAGGAAGAGGCCGACTTTCGCCCCTTCGTAGGTGGCGTCCAGCGGTGCGAGCAGGTGACCGTGCAGGTCGGCCCAGGCTCGGGCCGCGGACAGGCCTTCCTCCCAGGCGACATCCACGGTGGACCAGATCATGCCGAGCTTCTCAAGCTGGACGATCCGGTCATCCGACATGGTGCCGCGGGCGTACTGTCGGCGGGCATCGGCGATCCACTGCCCGAGTGGGAACCCGGCCAGCGAAGCTGGCCAACCCGTCTCGTCGGCACCGTCCTTCGCGCCGTCAAGGTCGCCGTCCTGCTGGGGTCCGGGAGCGCGGAAGGTGAAGGGCACACGCAGGTCGCCGTGCTTGCCGACATACAGGACGGTGGCTTCGATTCCGCGGCGCCAGTGCTCGTGTTCGGGGTCCAGGATCCGCAGCTTGATGAACGCGGCCAGCACAGCGGGGTCGCGGGGGGTGCTGAACTTCAGCAGTTCCCGCGCCCCAGTGCTCGGCCCCTCCACCTCTTCCCCTCTTTCTTGTCTCTGCTCGGTGTCGGCGTCCTCCTTCTCGCCACTATCGCCAGACTCGGTACGGGTGGGGGAGGGGGGCTGGCCCAGCATTTCCACGACGCGGGCATCGTGTGCGCGCAGGGCTTCCAAAAGCTTGGCCAGGTCTCCGTATGCCTTGCTAGTGAGCATGTTCTGCGCACTCTCGCCGGGCTTGAAGAGGATGGGGACGACAAGGGATGCGGTCTTGCCCTCGCCAGGCTGCATCCGTAGGGCGCGGCCGACGGCTTGGACGAGGTCGGGCATGGAGCCGCGTACGTCCGCGAAGTACACGCTGTCGCAGTTGCTGGTGTCGACACCTTCCCCGAGGACTTTCACCGAGCCGAGGTAGCTCTTCTCTACGACCGTGCCGTCACTCGCGATGCCTGTGGCGAACTGGTCCAGGACGTGGTTGCGGTGGAGCGGCTTGTGCTCGCCGCACAACCAGTCGGCCCAGATCTCCCGCGGGTAGAGCTCCGGGTCGTCCTGGTGCAGCCGGGCTGCGACGTCGGGCAGGCCGGTGATGAAGGCTTCGGCTTCCTTGACCAGGTGGTGGAAGGTCAGGGTGCGCTTGAAGCCTTCCTCGGCCGAGGCCTTCACCAACGCGGCCTGCAGGGCGGCAAGCCGGGCCCCGCGCACCTCCTCAGTGGTGGCCTCCGAACCCGGACGCAAGGTGTCCTGGTACTCGGAGTCCGTGACGTCAACGCACACCACCTGGTACCGGGCGCAGATCCCCCAGTTCACCGCGTCGGACAGCGTAAGCGTGTACGCCCGGCTACCAAACGGCCCGTCGGGATCGCCCTCCATACTCGCCACCAGCTCCCCGGGCTGGCCTGGGTTGTCCTCATCCAGCTGCCACACCCTGGGGGTCGCGGTCATGTAGAGGCGCCTGGAAGCAGGGATGCGCTCGTTGTCATGGACCACGGCCCAAGGCTTCCCGATCCGCCCAGAGGTGCGGTGCGCTTCGTCCACGACGATCAGGTCCCACCCACTCAGACCGTCCTGGTGGGCGCGCTCCAGGGTGCCAAGACCAAGGGAGGCGTAGGTCGCGAAGACAGTCACCCGCTCAAGGTTCCGGGTCCACTCCACGAGTTCGTCGGCGTCGGTGGTGTTCGGGAAGAACGCCTCCTCACCGCGGAGCGAGGAAATTCCGATCACGGGACCGGTGCGTCCGCTGTCCCGCCAGGCCTGTGCGGTCTGGGTGAGCAGATCCAAGGAGGGGACGAGGACGAGGACACGCCCAGCGTGGAGCTCATCCGCGCTTCGGGCGGCGACGAGGGTCTTGCCCGAGCCGGTCGCCATGATGACCTGCGTCCGCAAACCGCGGGCCGGAATCCGGGCCCCGGGCGCCAACTCCAAGGCGCGCAGAACCGCATCGACAGCTTCGCGTTGATGAGAACGCAGAGAAGTCTTCGCCACGGTGGAGGTCTCCGTCGTCTGTATGAGGGTCGTCATGCGCGCACGGTCCTACGCTCGATCTCCGCATCCACGAACTGTGCCCACTGGTCAGTCCAGGCCTGGTGGTCTTCGTCGCCGTCGGCCGGGACGTCGATCAGGTCGTCGGGGACCTTGATAGTGACGGCGTCGTACTCGGCGGGGTCGAAGAAACAGGCCCACACCACCCGACGCTCGGAGTCACACACCACCGCGGCGACAGCCCCACCGGTAGCGGCATCGCCCTTGCGGACCGCATCCCACCCGGTGGCGACTGCCTTGTCCCGGCTCCGCGTCGTCGCCGTGCCGGCGCCGTGCGGGTGTTGGCGCCCGGTCAGGGTGTGGAGGTACCAGCGTGTGCCCACGGCTTGTGGCCAGCGGTTGCGTGCGGCCTGCCGCGTGATGCCCGCGGCGGCCCCCATCTCCGGGTAACTCGCTCCGGCCCGGCCGGCCCGCGCCGCTGCGTCCTCCATCACCTGCTCGGCGACCTTGCCGCACTCGGCAGCGACCTCCAGGTGTCGCAGATGCAGCCGCCGGGCGGCGGGGGAGTCGGGGCGGAGCGCGTTCACGCTGTGCGGGTGCTCGTCCGCAGGGATGCCCCCACGCCGCTTCGCCTCGGCCCACAACAGGTTCTGAAGAGCCGTCGCGAAACCAACTTGCTCTTCCTCCTCGCCGTCGCTCAGCAACCTGCCATCACTCATAGTGACATTCTACACACCGAATCACAACTCTGACAACAAAAGTGTCTAACACGAGGCTGTCAGTAGAGAAATGCACAACAGCCCCCAGATCCGCTCCCCTCAACCGTCCGTCTCCACTCCGATCCATACGGACGGACGGGCCTGGCCAGCAGAAACGGCCGCGCGCGGAGAGGACCATCTGAGAAAGCGTTTGGCGGTTTTGCCATGCTTGGAGCGCTGACTGTCGAAGCCGGGAGTCGGCCGCCTCGGGGACCTCTACTCGCCGATGTCTGCGCAGGTCCAGACGTTCAAGGATGGTGTTCCGAATTTCGCGTTGCTGCAGGTAGCGGCAGGCGCCACCTGCAGCAGCAGCTCGGACCCGACTGCGAGGTCACTCTCCGACCCGAGCAACTGCCCCCGTAGCCACGCTGCTGGCCTTGGCGGACCGGTATCCGCTGTGCAGCTGCTTGTTACCCTCCCAGCCTGTCATCGGCCCAGCCGACCACGGCAAGGTCCGGGGGAGGGCTCGTAGGCGGCGCGGTGCCCTTCTGCCCCGCAGCTGCTCACGTGAGCACGACACGGATCATCCATCCGCTGGCTCACGCCGTCGATTCGGTTCGATTTGGTGACAGGGCGGCCTGGAGAGCTGGACAAGGCCGTCCGCGCCTTCGAGGAACAGATGTGGGCACGGGCCGGCAGGTGGGCAACATCTCGATGGCGGGTCTGGAACGCCTCGTGAGCCCGGACCCCTCCGAAGCCGTCGCCCTCTTCGACGAGGTCCAGCCTTCCTGACTGCCAAGCGCGAAAGCATGCCCCAGTCCCCACCATGGAGGAGTCCCGCCACAAGCAGGCCCGCGACGAGTGCCGCGGCAAGCGCGGCACCATCCACCAGACGTACCGGGACGGCATGGAGGACCAGCTCGGCGCGCTCGGCCTGGTCATCAACGCCATCGTGCTCTGGACACCCGCTACAACGACGCCGCCGGTCGCCCAGCTGAAGGCCGAGGTCTACGAGATCCGGATGCGGACATTGCCCGGCTGTCCCGCTCAAGCACAAGAACCTCAACCTCCTCGGCTGTTACAGCTTCACCGCCTCCAACCCGGCCGCCCGCATCCTGCGGCCACTGCGCGAGCCGGACACGGCCGAACTCAACGCCGAGGAGGTGTAGGCGACCTCGGCGGCGTGAGAGCCGTGCGGCAGCGCGTTGGACTCAGGTCTCGGCGTTACGGCGCCGCTCGGGAGTGAGGACGTAGGCAATCGCCATGTCGCCGAGCTCGTCGGCGTACCGGCGTCCGGCCGCTTCGCCGGTGGCGGCATCGGGGCGTACGGAGTTCTGGAAGCAAGCGCCGAGGATGGCGCGGGCCACGGTGTCGAGCGCCTGCTTGCGCTGGAAGCGGCAGATCTGGTCGGCGCCGGGGCTGCCCGCTTCGAGCAGGAGGCTGTGGAGTTCGGTGATGGTGCGCGCCCCGCGGTCCAGGGACTTGGTCCCGCGCGCGCAGCAGTTCGGGGAAGAGGCTGCTGCTGTCGGCGAAGGACTGCAGCAATGCATGTGCGTAAGCGACCAGACTCCCCGGGCCCGGCACCGCGGCGCTTGAGCCCCGGCCCCGCCGGCGCCGGGGCATCAACGACTCGAGCGCTTCTACGCCCGCCGCGCAGTCGACCGCTTCCGAACGCTGCTGGGAAGCCAGGGGCTTTTCGACCTCTTGGCCGCGAACATCAGGCGGGCAACGCTCTCCTGCGCACGCCGCACCTCCGACGGCGTCTTCAAGGCGGGCACCACCGTGCTTGCGGCGAAAAAAGCCTCGCTTCGGGCGCGTTCCAGGCCTGGATGGACAAGACGTTCGCAGGGGGATGAGCACGTGCTCCTCGCGGCGCACCCCGAGCACCACGTGTTGAGCACCGATGAGATCGGCGCGCCGTCGGGGGCACCCTTGCGGGCCTCTTTTCCGGGCGCTGGGAAGCAGCTTCGGGCGCGCAGCACCACAACGTCGCTGGGTTTGCGCTGCTGAGTACGCAGTAAGCCAGCTTCACGTGGGGCTCGGGACCTTGGCGAACTGCAGTTGTTCAGTCCCTGTCTTGAGTCCCTCGGCATAAGACCAGGTCACAGGCCATGCCAGTGAAAAAGGCAGGGACTGAAGGGACCGAAGGGACCGAACATTCCAGTTCCACAGATCACGTGTGCGTGTGTATGCGTGCGCGCAAGGCCTAATACCCCTATTCATGTGTAGCTCATAACTGGAACTTTCAGTCCCTTCAGTCCCTCGAACGAAGCAGGAAGCGCACTTGACCTGCAGTTTTAAGGGAGGGACTGAAGAGGGACCGAACAGGCCGACGCTCTTCAGTCCCTCCCTCCCGGCGCCAGGTGGAGGAGCCGACACGCCCGGCCGTGAACGCGGCGCCACCAGAACGAGAAGCCACCCATCTCCCAACTCGCCAGGGACGCAAGGGACCGAAGGGACCCAAAGTTGGAAACGGCTACACGGAATCCCAGAGGCCTGCTGTAGGCTCTGGGCTCATTGGAAAACTCAGTCCCTTCGGTCCCTCGTTTGGCAGTAGCAACCGTGTGACCAGGTCTTTTAGCGCCAGGGACTGAAGGACTGTTGGCCCCCTGCAAGGACGATCAGCGTGCCGCGTCAGAGCGAGACCAGCGTTCCCCGCACTGCGGGACACGCCAGTCCCTACGATGTCGCGCGCTGGTGCGCCGCGAACGGCTGGCCCGTCCACCCCCTCGCTGCAGGACGCAAGACCCCAGTAGCCAACTGTGCGTCCTGCCGAGAAGCGACACACCGGCCTCACCAGTGCCCCTGCCACTCCGCAGGCAAGTGGTGCCATGGCTTTCACGCAGCCACGACCAACCCCAAACTTCTGGACGCCTGGTGGGGGAACAACCCAACCCTCGGCGTCGGAGTTTCCTGCGGGCCGGCGAGCCTTGTCGTCCTCGACATTGACGCCCATTGCGCGGAAGTCCCCGACCGCAACAGGCTCCTGCCCGGCATCCCTATTCACGAGAGCGTCAACCTCGACGGCCTGGCCTCAGGCTTCGACACCCTCGCTCCTCTTGCCGCGCTTCGCGGCAAGAAGAGCCCAACAGACGATGACTCCACCCTCCGAGTCCGAACCCCCTCTGGAGGACTACACGTCTGGTACCAAGCCCCCAGACACGGCCCCAAATACAAGTCCTCCGTCGGCTCCAGCCCCAAAGTCGCCCTCGCTTGGCAGGTAGATATTCGGGCCGCCAACGGATACATCGTCACCCCTGCCACACGGACTGCCGCTGGCACCTACCGTGCGCTCGGTACGACCCGCATCCCCGCCCCGCTCCCAAGCTGGCTCGCTACCGAACTACACCGCACAGGCCACCCCGTTAACAGCATCCCTACGCCCAACCTTCGCTTGAGCCCCAGCAGGACGGCTCCAGCCAGGAAACAGGCCCACCGCCTTCTTGAAGCGCTCCTGGCCCAAGTCGAGGCATGTGCTGCCAGCTCCGAAGGCACAGCGTTCACGGAGAAGCTGAACCGCGCTGCCTACACTGCCGGTGGCCTGATAGCCGCAGGCCACCTTGAGTACAACCAAGCTCATGACCTGCTAACTGCGGCCGCCGACGCCGCACGCCCCCACCGCCACCGTCACAGCAGCGCCGTCATTTCCTCTGCCCTGTCCGCCGGCGCCAGTCGGCCGCTCCATCTCAAAGGACGCCCATGAGCAGCGCTGACAGCCCACGCTTCGACGCCACGGCAGCGGCTCAGCAAATGCTCGAGCTCGAAGTCAAGACCACACAGCCCAGCCTCCCCGCGCAGCAGAACACCGCAAGCATCGCCGTCCACGAACCGGCCATGGCCAAGGGGCTACTTCCCGCGATGCTCACCGACCGTGGCAACGCCAAGCTGTTCGCGATCATGTTCGGTGACCAGTTCCGGCACGTGGAAGGCTTGGGCTGGTACCACTGGGACCAGTATCGGTGGAAGCGCACCGGCGGAGAGAAGGCCGCGCTCTGGGCCGCCGGTGACCTCGCTGAGCAAATGCCTGCCACGGATCCAACTGGCACCTTCAACGACCGGGAAATCAACGCCCACCGCCGCAGGTCCATGTCCACCCCCGGCATCAAGGCACTCCTCACCCAGGCCAAGGCGTCCCCGGCGCTGGCTCTGGACCCCGATGTCCTGGACGGCGACCCCTACGCTCTCTGCACCCCGGCCGGCGTGGTCAACCTTCACAGCGGTGAGCTCCACAAGCCCGACCCCGAAGCCGATATGCACTCCAGGGCCACCAGCGTCGCCCCCGAAGAGATGCCTACCCCGCGCTGGCACCGCTTCCTTCACGACACCTTCGGCGAGGACGCCAAGGGCCAAGAAACCATCCACTTCCTGCACCTGCTGCTCGGCTACTCGATCACCGGCGACGTCGGCGCCCAGGTCCTGCCCTTCCTTTACGGCACCGGCGCCAACGGCAAGTCCGTGCTGCTCGACGTCATGACGCAGATCCTCGGCGACTACGCCCAAGCCGCCCCGCCCGGCTTCCTCATGGAGAAGGGCAAGTTCTCCGAGCACTCCACCGAGCTCACCGAACTGCACGGGCGCCGCATCGTGGTGTGCTCTGAACTCAAACCCAACGACAAGTTTGACGAATCCCGGGTCAAGCTCCTGACCGGCGGCGACCGCATCATGGCCCGCCGGATGCGCCAGGACTACTTCAGCTTCAACCCCACACACAAGCTGTGGCTGCTGGGCAACCACCGACCCGAGGTCGGCACCGGCGGCCACGCCTTCTGGCGCCGCATCCGCCTCATTCCCTTCGAACGCGTCGTGCCGGCCACCCGCAAGATCGATAACCTGGCCAAGGAACTCGTCCAGAGCGAAGGCCCCGGCATCCTGCAATGGCTCATCGAAGGAGCCAAGCTCTACCTCGCCACCCGCGACCCCCTCGCAGGCCCCGCCACAGTCCGCTCCGCCACCGAGGCCTACGCCACCACCGAAGACCACATCGGCCGCTTCCTCACGGAATGCTGCACCACCGCCAGCCCCGACAAGAGCCCGGACCGGGCCACCGGAGACCTCCGCGTCGAGCAAGGCCTGCTCTACGCCACCTACAGCAGCTGGTGCAGCGCAGGCGAAGGCATCCGCCCCGCCACCGCACGCGCCTTCGCCACCCGAGTCCGCCAGGAACTCTCCCTTGCCTCGCCCGCTGACATGATGAAATCCAGCGGCAAGAAGTACTACCCAGGCCTTGGCCTTCTCACAGACGAAGACCCCCAGGCCGACCATGCCTGACCCTCGAGCCCTACGCACGCGCACCTCCGCCGCCTATCCTGAACACGGTGCCCCCACCCGGGAACGTGCTCACCACACAAACACCGGCCCGCAAACGGGCGAAAACAATGAAAAGGGGCTGCAGCCATGAGCTCGCTGCTGAACGAGAGCGACCTCTGCCACGAGAACGCAGTGGTCTGGCTGGAGAGCCCCGATGAGCTGGACTACGTCCGCCAAGCCCTCGATAAGACCCCACGCCGCCGCGGCAAACCCCGCTACGAGCGGGACGGACGCATGGTCGGCTACACCGAACTCGATGCCGAAGCCGAAGCCGACCCCGACAGCGGCCTGCAGCTCCGCCGTGTCTTCTTCCTCCTCCCGCATGACCGCGACGCCGACCCCGACGGCCCCTACCATGAAGGCGCCCCCGGCGAAGCCGTCGACCCTCGCACCATCGAGCCCCGCCGGGTCGGCGACAAAACCCCCCGCTCCCAACGAGGCCCCGCCGCGATAGCAGCCACCAGCTAACGGCTACGCGGGTACAGCCAAGCCGACCGAAATCGTGACAGAACCGCCTACCTCTGCCGGCACCGATTCAGTTCCACCCGGGGCGAGAGCCGTCGAGCTGAACCGGAGGGCACGCTGAACATGACTGGGCAACACGACCGTTGGGCTGAACTCACCGGCGGACAAGCCGGAGAAACGTACGCTCAGCGTTTCGCTCAACTCGCCGAATCGGGCCACGCCTTCCATGGCGAGGCCACCTCGCGTTGCTGAAGCCGGCAGTCCGCGCTCGTGCACGTCAACACCCTGCTGGTGCAACAGATCCTGGCCGAACGCGCGTGGGCGAAGAGGCTGAGCGACGAAGACCGGCGCGGCCTGACCGCGTTGTTCTGGTCGAGCGTCAACCCGTACGGGACCTTCCGCCTGGATATGGACAAGCGCCTCGACCTGGGGCTCGCAGTGCCCCATCCCCGCACCCCAGCGGACACCGCCGTTGACGGTCCGGTCCTACCTTGATCCTCGTAATATCGAGGTCATCGGTGATCCTGTTTCGTGATGACGGAGCCGTTCCGTCACGGGGAGATGGGCTGTCGGTCGGCGGCGCGTCCGAAGTTCGCTCGACGTCCCGCTCGCAGTCGAACCCGGATCCGTGTGGATATGCTAGAAAGCCGGAATGCCGTCTCAGCGCACCCTGCTTCCCCGTTCGGCGCCTGCCGCCTCGGGGATATCGTCCCGTTCGATCTCCGCGATGCTGGACAGGCTCGAAGCGCGATCAGGCGAGAGCCACTCCATTATGGTCGTGCACCGCGGTCACGTCGTGGCCGAAGGCTGGTGGTCGCCGTACTCGGCCGACCGCCCGCACCTTCTCTACTCGCTGACCAAGTCGTTCACGTCGATCGCCGTGGGGCTCGCGATCGGCGACGGGCTGCTCTCGCTGGACGACCGCGTGGTGGACGTGCTGCCCGACTGCGTCCCGGCCGACGTCTCGGAGCAGGGTCGCCGCATCACCGTTCACCACCTGCTGTCCATGACGTCCGGGCACCCCACCGACAGCCTCGCCGAGGCGTGGGAGCGGGAACCCGACGACTTGGTGAAGGGCTTCCTGAGCCTGCCGTTCGCCGCGGCCGAGGGAACGCGGCACGTCTACGACAACTCGACCACTTACATCTTGGCCCGGATGGTGGAGCGGGTCACGGGCCGCGGTCTTCCCGAGTTCCTCGACGTGCGCCTGTTTACGCCGATGGGCATCGACCACGCAGAGTGGGACCGGGTGGCCAGTGGCGCGGCCTTCGGATTCCACGGACTGCACTTGACGACCGAGGGCGTTGCCGCCTTCGGCGAACTGCTGCGGCGCGGAGGCATGTGGGGCGACCAACAACTCGTCCCACGCGGTTGGGTGGAGTTGGCGACCAGTCGGCACATCGACAGCGAGTGGATCCTGGACGGATCGGACCAGGCGGACTTCTCTTACGGCTACGGCTACCAGTTCTGGATGTCGCGTCACGGCTACCACGGCCATGGCTCCTATGCGCAGCAGTGTGTGGTGGTCCCGTCCCACGATCTCGTCGTCGCCGTGACCGCCCAAGGAGAGTCCCAGGACGTGCTCGACGCAGTCTGGGAGTGCCTGCTGCCCGGCGTGGGTCACGCGGGAAGCACCCAGGACGACGCGATCCTCGCTGATCGGCTGCAGCGACTGTCGCTGCAGCCGGTGTTGGGTTCGGCCGCCCCGGGGCGTGCGGTCAGCGCGAAACTCGACGCCTCGGCCGAGGCGTCGGCCCTGCCCGACGGAACGACGGTCACCGTCGATCCCACCGACGGTGGATGGCTCGTACGATTCGAGTCGCTCCTCGATATCGAGGTCGGCCACGGCGACTGGCGGGAGAGCGCCCCGCTCGGCCAGCCGATCGTCGCGGCCGGCGCCTGGCAGGGCAGCACCTACGTCGCCGATCTATACGTCATCACCACCCCGCACCGCGTTCGGCTGGCCGTCGACGCCGACGCGGGAACCGCGACGGCGACCTGGAGCACTCTGCCCCTGACCGGCCCCAGCCTGGAACTGCACGTGCGGTCGCCGCTGATGACACGACCTGACGTTGCGTAGGACGCGCTCCAGGACCTCTTGGATGTACACCGCATTCCTCGCCCAGCGGCACCTTGACCTCGACGAGTTCCACAACCGCGAGTGGAGCCATATCCCCGGCGAAACTACTCGCCCGCGATGCCGACCGTTACCCGGCGCCTACCCGGGCCATCGCTTGCGCCTTCGAGGTTGCAGTGCTGGTCGTCGACGCGACCGGCGACTTGAAGAAGGGAACCCAGCCGTCCTGCGCCAGTACACTCCCAGGTCGCGGTCTACCTCGTCTACGCCGGCCCCGGGGCACGCGGCGGAGGACCGCGGGAGCCGTACATCCCGCGCTCGTGGACGTGCGACCCGGACCATGCGGCCGCGGGCCTGGGTGAAGATGCCCTCTTCGCGACCAAGCCGCAAAGTGGCCTGCACGATGATCGAACCGTTCCTGGACGCCGGACACCACGTCTGCTGGGTCACCGGGGACGAGGTCTACGGCGGCAACCCAATGCTCCCCATGGCTCTGCAGGAACGCGGCATCGGCTACATCCTCGCCTGGGCCTGCTCGGCCGAAGCCGCCACCTGCGCGGGAAAGTTCCGCGCGGCTGGCCTGGCGACGAACCTGCTGAACGGCCTGGCAGAAGCTCTCGGCCGGACGCGGAGCGAAGGGACACCGCTTCTACGACTGGGCAGCCGTCGATCTGGCCGACCCCGACCCGGGCCACCACCAACTGCTGATCCGCCGCAAACCATCTCACAGGCGAACTCGCCTACTAGCGCTGCTTCTCACCCCAGCCGGGGCCGCTGACCGAGATGATTCAGGTCGCGAACTCGGGCCGGTGCTGTGCGCTTTCCGGTGAAGGCGTCGACCTCGCGCCCGCGCGGATGCTTCCCACCCACAAAAACCTGCCGCGTGCCAGGCAGACCAGCTCTTTCAGCGACTCACCGGGTTCGGTCGCTGACGTAGGCAGACGGCAAAGACGCAGTTCCCGTGCTGCGAAGAACCTGAAAAGCGACTGAAGCGACTGAAGCCTTCTATCTATGACACGCACACGTTGCACGAAAAAGAGCAGTACCCAACTCATAATCCGGACCTTGCGTCGCTTGAGACGCTGTCCCCTCGGCATAGCTCTGTGACCTGTGCTTTTTGCCGTCCCCAGGTGAAGCG
>NZ_JBHWZS010000143.1:0-20570 GCF_042728155.1 Streptomyces sp. NPDC060209 | reverse complement strand
ACTGCGTGGTGCTCACGGTGCGATGCGCTTCGGGGGTACTGCGCGCTGCGACTCGAAGGCGGGGCTGTGCGTACGCTCTGTACGCGCCGCCGGGCTGAGGCTCGTCGTGCGGGGGGCGTCGGTCAGGCGCTGGCGTTACGCGCCCGGTTGCGAGCGGCGCGGCGCTTCATTGCGCGGCGCTCGTCCTCGCTGAGGCCACCCCAGACGCCGGAGTCCTGGCCGGACTCGAGCGCCCACTGCAGGCACTGCTCCATGACGGGGCAGCGACGGCAGACGGCCTTGGCTTCCTCGATCTGCAGCAGCGCAGGACCGGTGTTGCCGATGGGGAAGAACAGCTCCGGGTCTTCCTCACGACAAACGGCGTTGTGACGCCAGTCCATGGCTGCTACCTCTCCTTGGTATTACATGCGGTTGCTTGTGAATGTGAACGCTTTCACGAATCCCCCCGCAGACGAAGGTCCGACGCCCAGATGAACTGGATGTGGTCCTGTTGTGGTGAGGAGGGGTTCTGGCTCTCAGTGGAGGCCGATGTTGCGGGCCGTCCCGATCGCCATGTAGAGATTCGCAAACCTCGGCGGCGGATACAACCCCTTCTGGAAAGTTTTTTTTGATTCCTCGGTGTCGACTAGGTCACAGCCGTACTTCTAAGGGGTGGGGGCCAGCCCAAACGTTCGAGTTAAAGGACTTTGGCCCCTTCCACTCACACAATCACACGCAGTGCACGGCGTACGCCTGTGAACGTCACGCTCGTACGCAGTCCCAGGTGGTCACCGTCCATCTGGAAGGGCAGCGGCGCCTTTGAATGCAAGGTGAAGTCCGTGAGGTCGTGCAGGGACACGGCGTGCTTGCCGTGCGGTCCCCTCTCCGGGCTCGAAGTGAGCAGCTGGGTGGCGTACCGGGTCACGGCGGGCGTGGAGAGGCGCTTGAGACCGAGGACGTCCAGGGCGCTGTCGAAGGAGGCCTTCGGGGAGGCGTATATCGGACGATTCCCCAGGTAGGTCCAGGGTGCGGTGTTGCAGATTATCGACAGCGCGAGGTCGGTGACGGGGTCCCGGCCGGGGACCTCCAGGGTGATCAGGCCGTTGCGCCGATGGGGGTCGTCCATGAACTGCCGGAGCACCTGGCGCACGTACAGCGCATGGGTCGAACGCTTGCCCCGCTCGCGCTTCTGTTCGACACGGCCGATGACGCCCGCGTCGAATCCGAGCCCCGCGCAGAAGGTGAACCATCGTCCGGGGACGGCCTCGTCCGCCGTGCCCGGTGTGCCGGCCGCCAGGCCGAGTCCCACCGTGCGCTCGCTGCGGTCGGCGAGTGCGTCCAGGATGGCGCCCGTCGCCTCCACGGCGTCGTTGGGAATACCCAGGGCCCGTGCGAAGACGTTGGTGGAACCGCCGGGGACCACGGCGAGGCTCGGCAGGCCCTCGGGGTCCGGGCCGTTGTGCAACAGCCCGTTGACCACTTCGTTGACCGTGCCGTCGCCCCCGAGGGCGACCACCAGGTCGATGTCGTCGGAGTCTGCGGCCCGACGACCCAGGTCACGGGCGTGACCGCGGTACTCCGTGGTCACGGCCTCGATCTTCATCTCGCTCGCGAGGGCGTGGATCAGTACGTCACGCGTCCGCGCACTGGTAGTGGTGGCAGCTGGGTTGACCACGAGGAGTGCGCGCATGCACGCCAGAGTACCTACCGCGCGGTACCGCCCTGAAGTCCTGATCCACCGGGTCCGCACATGATCACACAGAGTGATCGCCTTCCTGTCGTGCGAGCGGCGCGGCCCCGGCTTCGCGTTCGGCGGGCCGGGATGCGAATCTGAAAGGCGTGAGCACTCAGCAGAACACGCCCTCCCCGTCGCCCTCGGCCGGCCCGGAGAAGCCGGGCCGGATCGCCGCCCTGGCCGCACTCAACGCGCTCGAAGGCGCGGCGCTGGTCGTCGGCGGGATCTACATGCTGGCCGTCGGGCTCTTCGGGCGGCCCGACAGTATGCAGCAGGCCGAGATGGGCGGGCTCACGCTGGTGGCGCTCGGCCTGATCCCGCTGTTCGCGGCCCGTGGGCTGCTGCTGCGGCGCAGCTGGAGCCGTGGCCCGGCACTCATCACCCAGCTCATGGCGCTGCCGGTGGCCTGGACGCTGCTGCGGGCCCAGGGCGCCCTGATCCCCCTCGGCATCGTCCTCGCCGCGGTCGCCGTGACGGCCCTCGTGCTGGTGCTCAACCCCGCGACCACGAAGGCGCTGGGCATCCGGGGGCCGCGGACGACCCCCGACGCCTGACCTGACGCAGTGCCCGGTCGCCTCCGGCCGGCTACTCCTCGACGAGCAGGCGCTCGCGCAGCTGGGCCAGCGTGCGGGCCAGGAGGCGGGAGACGTGCATCTGGGAGATGCCGACCTCCTGCGCGATCTGCGACTGGGTCATGTTGCCGAAGAAGCGCAGCAGCAGGATCCGCTTCTCGCGCGGCGGGAGGTCCTCCAGCAGCGGCTTGAGCGACTCGCGGTACTCGACGCCTTCCAGCGCCTCGTCCTCGGAGCCCAGCGTGTCCGCGACCGCAGGCGACTCGTCGTCCGTGTCCGGGACGTCGAGCGAGAGCGTGCTGTAGGCGTTGGCCGACTCCAGCCCCTCCAGGACCTCCTCCTCGGAGATGCCCAGGCGCTCCGCCAGCTCGTGCACGGTGGGGGAGCGGCCGTGCTGCTGGGAGAGCTCGGCGGTGGCCGTGGTCAGCGAGAGCCGCAGCTCCTGGAGGCGCCGCGGGACCCGCACCGCCCAGCCCTTGTCACGGAAGTGGCGCTTGATCTCGCCGACGACCGTGGGGGTCGCGTACGTCGAGAACTCGACGCCGCGGTCCGGGTCGAACCGGTCCACCGACTTGATCAGGCCGATCGTGGCGACCTGTGTCAGGTCGTCCAGCGGCTCGCCGCGGTTGCGGAACCTGCGGGCCAGGTGCTCCACGAGCGGCAGATGCATCCGCACCAGCCGGTTGCGGAGCTCGGCCTTCTCCGCCGAGCCGTCGGGAAGCGCCCGGAGCTCGATGAAGAGCGCCCGTGCCCCACTGCGGTCGTGTGGATCGTGGTGCCCGTGCTCGCTCATCCGGCCCGCCCGCTCCGCCTGTGACTGCTCAGGCGCGGCCGGACGGCCCTGCGCCTCGTCCGCCCCGTCCGCCCCGCCTTCCGGATGCGGCCGGGCCTGCTGCTCCGGGAGGGCCGCTGGGCGCAGCGCCCCCGACCGGATCGTCTCGTCCCGCACAGGACCGTCCCCGTTCCCGTCGCTCACGCCGGCCCGGGTCCCGCGCCGCGCTGTTTGTAGAGGCTGATGCTGACCGTACGGTCGTCGGCGACCGTGGAGTCGACCTTGCCGGCCAGCGCGGAGAGCACTGTCCAGGCGAAGGTGTCGCGCTCAGGGGCGCGGCCGTCCGTCGTGGGGGCCGAGACGGTCACCTCGAGGGAATCTCCGACGAGTCGGAAGACGCAGCTGAGGACGGAGCCGGGCACGGCCTGCTGGAGCAGGATCGCGCAGGCCTCGTCGACCGCGATGCGAAGATCCTCGATCTCGTCGAGAGTGAAGTCCAAGCGCGCTGCGAGGCCGGCCGTAGCCGTACGCAGCACCGACAGGTAGGCACCCGCAGCGGGCAGCCGGACCTCTACGAAGTCCTGGTTCCCGGGCTCGCCTGCGATCTGGGACACCCTCACCTCCAAGGTGGCACAAACTCGTTCGAGGCTCCGGGACAGGTGCCCGGGGCCGTGCGGTCCGTCGTCGGTTCTGTGGTTCGGCGACGCTGTCGCGACCCATGATGCCGTGTCGCCGAGACCGTAACCCCATGATTACTCATGGTAGGCATATGAGTACACACAGTGGCTAGAGGTCTGCGGCGGTCAATTGCGAAGAACCGGCGCCGGTTTGACGTACCCAGGCGTCAGACGATCGAACCGTCCACGAAGCACCAGCGCCAGCTCTCGGCGCATTCGAAGCTGCGCATCACCGGGTGGCCGGTCGCCTCGAAGTGCGCCGTGGCGTGCTTCAGCGGCGAGGAATCGCAGCACCCGACGTGTCCGCAGGCGAGGCAGAGCCGCAGCTGCACGGGATGGGTGCCGGCCGCGAGGCACTCCGGACAGGTGTCGTCGAGCGGCACGGGCTCGGGGCGCGGCAGTTCGGATACGTGGAGGCACTCACTCATGATGGCCACGTTACGTCGGATGTGAGGACAGTGAGATGGACGCATTGCCGCTGGTGGCGCTCGTCGCGGCAAGCGCTGCGGTCGCGGGGGCCGCCCGCCGGACACCGGTGCCCGCGCCGCTGCTGCTGGTCGCCGCCGGACTCCTGGCCTCGTACCTGCCGGGAGTGCCGAGCTACACGCTGGACGCGCACATCGTGCTGCCCCTGCTGCTGCCGCCGCTGCTGTACACCGCGGCGGTCGACAGCTCGTACCTGGACCTGCGGGCCAATCTGCGGCCGGTCGCCCTGCTCTCCGTCGGTTACGTGCTCTTCGCGACGTTCGCCGTGGGATGGCTGGCCTATCTCCTCGTGCCGGACCTGCCGCTCACCGCCGCGCTGGTGCTCGGCGCGGTCGTGGCCCCGCCGGACGCCGTCACCGCCGCGGCGATCGCCCGCAGGGTGGGCCTGCCCGCCCGGGTCACCACGATCCTCCAGGGCGAGTCCCTGGTGAACGACGCCACAGCCATCACCGCCTTCAAGGTGGTGCTCGCCGCAGCGGTCGGCGAGGGCATGAGCTGGGGCGAGGGGATCGGTGAGTTCCTGCTGGCGTCGGTCGGCGGTGTGGGGGTCGGCCTGCTGCTGATGGTTCCGCTGCACTGGCTTCGCACCCACCTCAAGGAGGCGCTGCTCCAGAACACCCTGTCCCTGCTGATCCCTTTCGTCGCCTACGCGGCGGCGGAGCGGGTGCACGCCTCAGGGGTGCTCGCCGTGGTCGTCGTCGCGCTCTACCTGGGGCACCGCTCCTGGCAGGTCGACTTCGCGACCCGGCTCCAGGAGGCGGCGGTCTGGAAGATGGTCGCGTTCGTCCTGGAGTCCGCGGTCTTCGCGCTCATCGGGCTGCAGTTGCCCTTCGTCCTGAGGGAGCTGGGCGCGTACAGCGTGGGCGAGGCGTTCCAGTACGCGGTGCTCGTGTTCATCGCCGTGGTGGTGGTGCGCTTCGTCTGGGTGTACCCCGCGAGCTATCTGCCCCTGTGGCTGTCCCGGCGTGTCAGGGAGCGCGAGGGGCCGCTGCCCTGGACATCGCCCCTGATCATCAGCTGGGCCGGGATGCGGGGTGTCGTCTCGCTCGCCATCGCGTTCTCCATCCCCTTGGTCACGCACGAGGGCGAGGACTTCCCCGCGCGCAACCTCGTGCTCTTCCTGACCTTCACCACCGTCATCGGGACACTCGTCGTCCAGGGGCTGAGCCTGCCCCTCATGGTGCGCGTACTGAAGCTCCCGGGACGCGACGCGCGCGCCGAGACGCTGGCGGAGGCGCAGGCGCAGAACGAGGCGTCCACGGCCGCTGACACACGGCTGGAGGCGTTGCAGGCCGACCCGCGCAACGCACTGCCCGACCCCCTCACCCAGCGGCTGCGCGCCGTCATGGAACGGCGTCGCAACGCCGTGTGGGAAAGGCTCGGCACGGCCAATCCGGTCACCGGGGAGTCTGCGGACGACACCTACCGGCGGCTGGCCAGGGACATGATCGCGGCCGAGCGCGAGGTCTTCGTACGGCTCAGGGACGAGCGGCAGATCGACGACGAGATGCTGCGCGCCCTGCTGCGCCGGCTGGACCTGGAGGAGGCCGCCGCCTACCGGGAGTCGGACGGCGCGTAGTCGTGGCGGTTCCGCTCAGGGCCGTCCGGTGACGACCGCGGTGACCGTGGACCCCGGGGCGAAGGCGCCCTCCCCGGCCAGCACTGTCAGCCCGTACAGGAGTTTGGCCACATACAGCCGCTCGACGGGCAGGCCGTGCCGGTCCTCGAAGTCGTCGGCGAACGCGTGCAGCTCCGGTGTCGTACGGGCGTACCCGCCGAAGTGGAAGCGTTCGTCCAGCGACCACCGCCCGGCCGGGGCACCGAAGGCCTCGCGCTGGAGCCCACGCACCGCCTCGCCCAGGAAGCCGCCGCGCAGGACCGGGATGCCCAGGGCGCGCTGCTCCGGCCCGAGCCCGGCGGCCAGCCCCGCGAGGGTGCCGCCGGTGCCGCAGGCGACCGCCACCGTGCCGGTCCGGCCGCGCAGCTCGTGGCCGAGCTCTGTGCAGCCCTGTGCGGCGAGCGCGTTGCTGCCGCCTTCCGGGATGACCACGCACTCCCCGAAGAGGCTCAGCAGGCCTTCCAGGACCCCGGGAGCGGTCTTCGCGCGGTAGGCCGAGCGGTCCACGAAGTGCAGACGCATGCCGTCGGCCGCGCATCGTGCGAGGGAGGGGTTCAGCGGGCGATGGGCCAGCTCGTCGCCCCGTACGACGCCGACGGTGGGGAAGCCCAGCAGGCGCCCGGCGGCGGCCGTGGCCCGTAGGTGGTTCGAGTAGGCCCCGCCGAAGGTCAGAACGGTACGGCCGCCGGCTGCCCGGAGGTTGAGGTCGAGCTTGCGCCACTTGTTGCCCGGCAGATCCGGGTGGATCAGATCGTCGCGCTTGAGCAGCAAGGTCACGCCGTGACGTGCGAAGCGCTCGTCCTCGGCCGGCTGCAGGGGTGAGGGAAGCACCGGCTGCAGCCGGGAGAGGTCGAGCGCTCCGTGGTCCATGCCTTCATTGTGTGCCGCCCTGTGCAGCCCTACTTCAGCCGGTCATGGATCCGGTTGCGCATACCCGTCATCGAGAAGCCGCGCGGGTCGACCTTGCCGGGCTGCCACTCCCGGTGACCGATGACCGAAGGGGCGTCCCAGCCGTGGAAGCGGCAGACCGCCGCGGCTGCCTTCTCGATGGCCTCGAGCTGGACGGCGGGCCAGGGGTCCTTCCCGTCGCCGAGGTTCTCGCACTCGAAGCCGTAGAAGTGCCGGTTACCGTCGGTGTTGGACTCGTTGTCCGCCGGCAGGCGCTTCTCGGCGATGACGGCGCGCAGGACGTCGTCGTCACCCAGACCCGCGTGGTTGGCGCGGCCGTAGCCGACCAGATGGACGCGCCCGTCCTTGGCGATCACACCGTGGCAGAGCGGACCCGGCAGGCCTGCGTAGCCGTCCCGGCAGATCTCGACTGTGCGGGCCGTGCCCTTGGTGACGGTGTGGTGGAGCATCACACCGTGCACCGGCCCCCAGGGGCCCTTGTGGTTGCGGTTGTGCGTACGCCAGTCGCCCACCTGGACGACGGTGAGTCCTTCGTCCTTCAGGGCCTTGAGGAAGTTGCTCGCGGACATGGGTGAGGACATGGCCGACTCCTTTGTTCGGGGGAGCGTGTCCGTACAGCGCTTGTACCGGAACACGGGGCTCCGGCAAACCTGTTCGGGCACTGTTCGCGCACTGTGCGATTCGATCCGGACAGTCCGCGAGTGCCCCGGGGGGCCGTGCTCAGTCCTGGGCGAGCCACAGATCGGGGCCGAACACCTCGTAGTGGATGTCGGCCGCCGCCACTCCCTTCCCCAGGAGCTGCGAGCGGACGGCGCGCATGAAGGGGAGCGGACCGCAGAGGTAGGCGTGGGTCCCCGGGGCGACCGGAATGCCGCTCAGGTCGACCGTGCCGGTGTGCTCGGTGGGACCGGGCAGGCCGGGCAGCGGACTCCCGTAGTTCTCGTACCAGAAGTGGGCGGCGGCGTCGGGGAGCTTGCCGGTGAGTGCCGCGTGGTCCGCGCGAAGCGCGTGGTCGGCGGGCGACCGGTCGCCGTGCACCACGGTGACGGGCGAACCGTGCCCCTCCGCCGCCAGGTGCTCCAGCATCGACAGGACGGGGGTGCAGCCGATACCGGCCGAGGCGAGGAGCAGGGGGGCGTCGGAGCCGTCGAGCACCAGGTCGCCGTAGGGCGCGGAGACGCGCAGCCGGTCCTCCGTGCGCAGCCGTGCGTGCAGGTGGGCGGATACCTCGCCCTCCGGGCCGCCCTCGCCCCGCACCCGCTTGACCGAGAAGGAGCGCAGGGCGGAGCCGGGAGCCCCGGTGAGGCTGTACTGGCGTATCTGGCGTGCGCCGTCGGGCAGTTCCACCTGGACGGAGACGTACTGGCCCGGCCGGAAGGCGGGGGCCGGTGTGCCGTCGGCGGGGGAGATCCGGAAGGTGGCCACGTCAGGGGTTTCGTCGACGCGGGAGACCACCGTCCACTCGCGCCACACGTCGCCCGCCGTCACGTCCTGCTGCGCGTAGAGCCGTCCCTCGATCGCGATCAGGGCGTTGGCCATCAGCCAGTAGACCTCGTCCCAGGCCGCGGCCACCTCGGGGGTGACGGCGTCGCCGAGCACCTCGGCGATCGCGGCGAGGAGATGGGTGTGGACGATCTCGTACTGGGGGGCGGTGATACCCAATGAGGCGTGCTTGTTGGCGATGCGGCCCAGCATCACATCGGGCCGGGTCCCCGGGTGTTCGACGAGCTGGGTGGCGAAGGCGGCGATGGAACCGGCGAGCGCCCGACGCTGTGTGCCGGAGGCCTGGTTGCCGCGGTTGAACAGGTCCCTGAGCAGTTCCGGGTGGGCTTCGAACAGCTTCCGGTAGAAGAGGTCCGCGATGTCCCCGATCGCCGCCCCCACGGCGGGGAGCGTGGCTCGGACGGTGGCGGTCGATGTCTCGGAGAGCATCGGTTGACTCCTCGGTAGAGATGGTGGGCCGCGTGGCGGCGCACGGTTAATTGGTATCTGGGATGCCTATTTTTGATCGGCCTGAACCGACCACCGTGACAGTGGGGTTCGGTGGGCGGGGCGTGGGTGGATCAGCCGGGCGCGGGACGGCCGCGGCTGATTCCGAGCAGCAGCGGGCCGGTGGGGGAGGAGACGAGATCGCCGACCGTGAGCGGGTCGAGCGAGGCGTAGAAGGCCTCCTCGGCCCGGCGCAAGGCGGAACGGAGTCGGCAGGCGGAACGCAGGGGGCACGGGGTGCCGCCCTCGCATTCGACGACCTCGCCCGGTCCTTCCAGCTGCCTCACCAGGGCGCCGATCGAGGCCGACCGTCCTGCCGTGGTGAGGGAGAGGCCCCCGCCCCGACCCCGTCGCGCGTCGACCAGGCCGAGATGCTGGAGGCGGGCGACGACCTTCGCCGCGTGGGTGTAGGGCACCTGCATGGTGGCCGCCACCTCGCGGGTGGTCGGCGGGTCCTCGCCCTCCGCCGTGACGGTCAGGCGCATGAGCACCCGGAGCGCCACATCGGTGAATCGCGTCAGCCGCATGGCGGCAGCGTAGGTAAGTTGCATAAGAGATGCAAGTTAGGGCGCTCGTTCTCCGTATGAGGGGGCGCGTCATCATGGGGGTGCGGCCCCGTGACGGATGCGGGGCGCGCGTGGGCGAGAGAGGTGGTCAGCGGCCGTGCCGAAGCCGAACGCAGCCGACGGGATACCGGCGAGCAAGGTCATCACCGACCCGGACAGCCTGGGCCGTTACGCGCACGACGAGGCGGAGTGGGCCCCGGTCGGGCTGCCCCTCGCAGTCGTGCGGCCGCAGGACACCGATGAGGTGCGTGCCGTCGTCGCGTACTGCGTCGAGCACCGGATCCCGGTGATCCCGCGCGGAGCCGGTACGGGCCTGTCGGGTGGGGCGAACGCGGTGGACGGTGCCGTCGTCCTCTCCTTCGAGGACATGAACCGGATCCTGCGCATCGACCCGGTGGAGCGCCTCGCCGTCGTCCAGCCGGGCGTCGTCAACGACGATCTGCGTGCCGCGTGCGCCGAGCAGGGCCTCTGGTACCCGCCGGACCCGGCGAGCTCTCCCTGGTCCACCATCGGTGGCAACACCGCCACCAACGCGGGGGGCATGTGCTGCGTCAAGTACGGCGTGACCCGCGACTACGTGCTCGGGCTCGAGGTGGTCAACGGACTCGGCGAGATCGTGCGGGTGGGCAGGCAGACCGCGAAGGGGGTCGCCGGGTACGACCTGTGCGGTCTGTTCGTCGGCTCCGAGGGCACGCTCGGCGTGATCACCGAGATCACCGTGAAGCTGCGCGGCGCCCGGCCGGCGGAGCGCACGGTGGCGGGCTTCTTCGACTCGGTCGTCGCGGCCGGCGACGCGGTGAGCCGGGTGACGGCCGCGGGAGTCGTGCCCTCGGCACTCGAACTCCTCGACCGGCACTGCCTGAAGGCCGTCGACGAGTGGAAGAACATGGGCCTGTCGGCGGACGCGAACGCGATCCTGCTCGGGCGCGTGGACACCCCGGGAGCCGCGGGCGACGCCGAGGCCGAGACGGTACGGGCCTGTTTCGCGGAGGCCGGCGCCGCCTGGGCCGAGGTCTCCACCGACCAGGCGGAGGCGGACGCCCTGTTCCAGGCCCGGCGGCTCGCCTACCCGGCGCTGGAGCGGCTGGGGCCGGTGCTCACCGAGGACGTGGTCGTGCCGCGGTCCCGGGTGCCGCAGATGCTGGCGCGCATCGAGGAGATCGCAGGACTGCACGATGTCCTCATCGCCAACATCGCCCACGCCGGCGACGGCAACCTCCACCCCCTGATCATCACCGAACCCGGCGACGAGGCGGCCAGGGCCCGCGCCCAGCTCGCCTTCGAGGACATCCTCGACGCGGCGATCTCCTTCGGTGGCACCGTCACCGGTGAACACGGCGTGGGTCTGCTGAAGATGGGCGGCATGGACCGCGAGGTGGGACCCGTCAACCTCGCCATGCAGCGAGCGGTCAAGGCGGCCCTGGACCCGCACGGCATCCTCAACCCGGGCAAGGTCGTCGTATCGGGCGCGCCACTGGCGTACTGAACGGCCCTACCGCAGCGGTTCGCAGAGTTCGACGGCGCGCAGCGCCGCCGCGAGCGCCCGCTCGTCGCCGACATCGAGGGCTGTGTCGGTCAGCTTGATGACGTGTTCGTCGCCGTGTGCCAGGGCCCGTTCGAAGACCTCTTCGGGCGTGACCGCGCCCGGCGCGGCGTAAGGCACCGGGGCGTCCGGCGCGTACATGGCGGTCACCGCCGCGGAGGCCGTCCAGGCCGCCTGGAGGCTCGGAACCCACAGGGCCCGCGGGAGAGCGGGGAGGGTTCGCAGGACGGCGTTCGGAGCCGTGGCCGCGTGGACCAGCATCGTTTCGTCGCCATGGCCGTGGGTGGCGTAGCGACGGGTGGCCGCCCCGACCAGTTCGGTGAGCCGGCGGTGCGCCTCGTCCGGGTCCGTGACCGCCGCGGCCCAGACCGGCAGGCTCCTGACGTGGCCGAGCCGGGCGGGGAAGCCTCCCTCCCGTCCGGCGACGGGCGGCACCGCGTCGAGAGCGGCTGCGGCGCTGTCGGCACCGGGTACGGGGGCGAGGCCCGTGACGGGATGGTGGCGGGCCGCCCAGTATCCGAGGCCGTGGGCGAGTTCGGTCAGGCGCGGTCCGGCGCTCTCGTCCGCCAGGAGCGTGCGCACGGCATGGCCCACGCGGATCACCGGATGCGTCGATCCGCCGTACATGCCGGGCAGGAGGCGGGGCCACCACTGGGTGAGCACATCACGCCAGGGCCGCTCGGCGAGCTCGCGGCCGAAGTGGGCGATCCAGTCGGCGGCGCGGCGCGGGTCGCCCAGTGCGGAACGCCAGTCGGCCTCGGTGACCGGCTCGACGCCGGCCGGGAATTCCTCGAGCCTGGACGCGTACAGGTCGAGCCAGCGGTGCACGGCCGCCGCCCGGCCGTTGGCGACGAGGGCCTCGACAGCCATCGGCGCGTGGTTGGTGAGCCGCCCGAGCCGCTCGGGGCCCGAGACGTGCAGCCGCTGGAGTGCCTCGTCGAGGGTGCCTGTCGTATCCATGGCCATGACGCTAGGAGACCGTCCACGACGGCGTAACGGGCGCAAGTCCCAGGTCCCGGACCTCCCGAAGTCCTAGGCCTGTGGCCCCGTTCGCCCGCGACGCCCGATCCGGTGCCCCTCCGGCTGTCTCCGAGCGCCCGGGTGCGGGCAATGTGCCCCGACCTGGGCCCGAATAGTCACACTCTTTTGTGTAATAGCGCGCCGTGTCCTCCGGCTGCAAGTCTTCTTCTCGCAGGTCAGCCCATGATCGAGAGGATGTCGGATGTCCGTTGGTGAAGAGGTTCGCGACACGCAGCCGCCGCAGCAGAGTCTCGGCACAGCGGCTGCGCGGAACCTCGCGACGACGACCAAGTCCGCCCCGCAGATGCAGGAAATCACCTCGCGGTGGCTGCTGCGCATGCTGCCTTGGGTGCAGGTGCAGGGCGGCACGTACAGGGTGAACCGCCGGCTGAGCTACTCGGTCGGGGACGGCAGGGTGACTTTCGTCCAGACGGGCGACCGGGTCACGGTCATCCCCGCCGAGCTCGGCGAACTTCCCGCCCTGCGCGATTTCGGTGACGAGGAGGTACTGGCCGAGCTGGCGCGCAGGTGTGAACAGCGCGAGGTCGCGGCCGGCGAGGTGCTCGCCGCCTCGGGCGAAGCGGCGGACCGTGTCCATCTGCTGGCCCACGGCAAGATCGAGAAGATCGGGACCGGGCCGTACGGCGACGAGACGGTGCTCGGAGTCCTCGCCGACGGCGCCTACTTCGGCGACCACGTCCTGGTCGACGGCGACGCGACCTGGGAGTACACGGCCCGTGCGGTGACCGCCTGCACGCTGCTGACCTTGCGCCGGTCGGATGTGCTCAACCTCGCGGCGCGCGCGGACTCGCTCCGCGACCATCTCGCCGGGCTGCTCGCCATCCCGCACCAGCGGACCAACCGCTACGGCGAGGCGGAGATCGACCTTTCGGCGGGACATGTGGGGGAGAGCGTCGTCCCGCACACCTTCGTCGACTACGAGTCGGCGCCCCGTGAGTACGAACTGAGCGTCGCCCAGACCGTGCTGAAGGTCCACAGCAGGGTGGCCGACCTCTACAACCAGCCGATGAACCAGACCGAGCAGCAGTTGAGGCTCACGGTCGAGGCGCTTCGTGAGCGCCAGGAGCACGAGCTCGTCAACAACCGGGAGTTCGGCCTGCTCAACAACTGCGACTACGGGCAGCGGCTCCAGCCCCACGACGGGGCGCCGGGCCCCGACGACATGGACGAACTCCTCTCGCGGCGGCGCGGATCGAAGCTGTTCCTCGCCCATCCGCGGGCCATCGCCGCTTTCGGCCGCGAATGCAACAAGCGCGGGCTGGTGCCGGAGAGTGTCGAGGTCGGGGGGCACCACGTGCCAGCCTGGCGGGGGGTGCCGATCTTCCCGTGCAACAAGATCCCGGTCACCGATGCCCGCACCACATCGATCATCTGCATGAGGACCGGTGAGGCGGACCAGGGTGTCATCGGGCTCCAGCAGAGCGGCATCCCGGACGAGATCGAGCCGAGCCTCTCGGCCCGCTTCATGGGCATCGACGAGCAGGCGATCATCTCGTACCTCGTGACGGCGTACTACTCCGCGGCTGTCCTCGTGCCCGACGCCCTCGGCGTCCTGGAGAACGTCGAGGTGAGCCGCTGGCGGTGACGCTCCCCGGGGCCCGGGCGGTGTCCGCCCGGGCCCCGGCAGGCCAAGGCCGCGACCAAGGTGCCCCGTGGCACCCGGAAGGAGTGACCGTGACCATGACCAGTACGGATGCCGCGATGGAGGGGCACAAGGCCGTCGCGCTCCTGGAGCACACCCGTAGTGCGGTCGACCCGCATCTCCGAGCAGCCGTCGAGACGCTGCCCGGGGCGATCCGCCGGGTCGCCCTGTACCACTTCGGCTGGCAGAACGCCGACGGTACGCCCGCCTCCGGACTGGCCGGCAAGGCCATTCGGCCTGCGCTCGTCCTGGCCGCCGCCCGCGCCCTGGGAGGGGACCCGGAGGCAGCGATGCGGGCGGCCGTAGCCGTGGAACTCGCGCACAACTTCACCCTGCTCCACGACGACGTCATCGACGAGGACACCACGCGGCGGCACCGGCCCACGGCCTGGGCTGTGTTCGGTGTGCCGGACGCCGTCATCGCGGGTGACGCCATGCTCTCCCTCGCCCTGCGGCTCCTGGCGGACGACCCGCACCCGGCGTCCGCCCATGCGGCGGTGCGGCTCTCCACCTGCGTCATCGAGCTCTGTGCGGGACAACAGGCGGACTGCGCCCTGGAGGACCGCGGCCCCGACGACGTCACCCTGGACGAGTGCCTCGCCACGGCGATGGCCAAGACGGGCGCCCTGCTCGGCTGTGCCTGCGCCCTGGGCGCGCTCTACGCCGGAGCGGACGAAAGAGCGGTCCGCGCCATGGACGGCTTCGGGAGGGAAGCCGGTCTCGCCTTCCAGCTCATCGACGACCTGATCGGCATCTGGGGGGACACGGCCCGCACGGGCAAACCGGTCGGGGCTGACCTGACCGCACACAAGAAGTCCCTGCCGGTGGTCGCGGCGCTCACCTCGGACACCCCGGCCGCCGCCGAACTCGCCGCGCTCTACCGGGGCGCCATGAACACACCGGGGGAGGTGAGGAGTGCAGCCGACGCGGTCGACCGGGCCGGCGGCCGCGACTGGGCCCAGGTCACCGCTGCGGACCGGATGGCCCGGGCCGTCCACCACCTGTCCCGTGCGGTTCCCGAGCCGGCCGGCGCCGGAGACCTGTTGGCCCTGGCCGAATTCGTCACCCGCAGAACCCACTGAACCGGACCGCCCATGACCGGCGCCGAGGACCAACTCTAGGATTCCGTGGGTCGGTTGGGGACCATCACCACGGGACAAGGGGCGGAGCCGGTCATGGGTGTACGTGTACGGCAGGCGGACCAGCGGGACAGGGATGAGGTCGTGCGGATCCTGGAAGAGGCGTTCCACCACGATCCGGTGAGCAGCTGGGTCTTTCCGGAGGAGGAGCACCGGCGCGCGGTACACGGGAAGTTCCTCGGCGTCTTCGCCGACATCACGCTGGAAGGAGGCCGTGTCGACCTGCTGGAGGACGGTACGGCGGCGGCCCTCTGGCTCTCCGTGCCGGCAGGTGCGCCGGAGGAGGACGACGACACCCCCGCGCTCATGAGGGAGACCGCGGATCCCGACAACGAACGGGCCGAGCTGGTAGGGAGGCTGACCGGTGCGGTCCATCCCCACGACCGCGCGCACGAGTACCTGTTGATGATCGGCGTCTCTCCGGAGCGCCAGGGGGAGGGGCTTGGCGAGGCGCTGATGAGGGGGGTCCTGGAGCGATGCGACCGGGAAGGGACTCCCGCGTATCTGGAGGCGAGCAGCGCGCGCAGCCGTGGTCTCTACGAGCGGCTCGGTTTCACCTTCATGGGACAGACGGTCCAGCTTCCCGGGGGTCCGTCGATGTGGCCCATGTGGCGTGAGCCCCAGGCCGGATGAGCGGGGCTCGTGCACCGGAGGCACGGAAGGGGAGGGTGCCACGGAGCGGGCCCCGAGCACGGGCTACAGTCCCTGCTCATGACAGATGAGTCGTGGGCAGGCTGGTACCGGGACCGCCATGGTTCAGAGGCCGTCATTCTCACCACGGACGGACAGCAGCTCCGTATCCGCATCCGGGGCACGGACTTCGAGGGCGAGAGCTTCGACGGTCTGAGCCCCGTGGCGGGTGCGCAGGCCCAGGAGGGGCTGTTCGACCTGGTGGACGGTGCGCTCGACGACTGCGTCCTGGAGTGGGACCTCCCGCTCCCGGTCCTCGTGTCCGGCACGGTCCGCCAGGCCACGCTCAGCTGCCTGCTGTCCCTGCGCAGGGCGGACCCGGACCTGTATCTCGCCCTCCATCTGGACGGAGCGGTGTACGAGTCGAACCGCGCCGAGGGTGACTTCGCCGCCGCGCTGGCCACGGTCCAGCGGATCCTGCCGCCGGACATGCATCTGCAGACCTGCATAGCCTGCGCCTTCTCGGACTACTTCCCGGCCCCGGTCCGCGGTCTGTCCGGCGGGCTCGCCTGCTTCCGCGGAGCGAAGGACGCCTACCGCGACGTGGCGGGCGGGGAGGACGTCGCGGGCCTCTGGGACCGGCGCACCGGATTCGTCCAGGAGATATGGAGCTGCCGGGAGTTCGAACCGCGTCCGGCGCACGGCGCCGGCACGGGGCACCGGGGTGCCTTCCCGCTCGAACTGGCCTGAGCCGCGCCTCGGTAGTCCCGGAGACGTCTCCGGCCGACGTCCGGTCGGCTCCCGCCCGAACCGCCCAGGTCGCCCGGCCGTCCCCCGCGTCCGCGGGGCCGTTCCGCTCCGGCGGAACGGCCCCTGTGCCGGGTGGTGCCGGGTGCCGTGGGTCAGGAGGTGGCGCGGGCGAGGGCAGCCGCGAGACCGTTCTGCCAGAGGCTGTTCACCTGCGAACGCTCGGTGGCGTTCGGATAGGCGTTCGTGCAGGACGTGCCGGGGCCACCACCCGACATGAGCTCGCTGCACGGCCCGGTGTAGTGGTCCGGCAGCCCCAGCACGTGCCCGGTCTCATGAGCGGTGACCCGGGTCGAGTTGTACTGCTGGTTCTGGGCGTAGTCGAGGAAGATGTAGCCGCTTCCGTGCCCGTCCGTGCTCGCGTACGAACCCCGGGAGTCGTTGCCCTCGTAGTAGTCGAAGTCGGCGTTCGAGCCCTCCTGCAGCTTGACGTTGCCGACCGAGCTGTTCCAGATGCTGGTGCTGCTCGCTATCTGGCTGCGGAAGCTGGGGGCGTTGGTGGTGCTGTAGACCACGGTGACCGCCTGGGCGCCCGGGTTCGCGGCACGCTTCTCGGCGACCGACTTCATGACGGCGTCGAAGAAGGCCCTGTTCGCTGCGGCGTTCTCGCTCGAACCGGCATACGCGGCGTAGCCGGCCTGCGCCGTGTTCACGGTGGCCGTGGACGTGGGGGACGGAGCGGCGGCGACCGCGGGGGTGGTGCCGAGCGCGGCGGCGAGGCCGAGTCCGAGACCGGCCACGGCCGACATGACGGCTGTCCTGAGGTGTCTCATGGGGGGTGTCTCCTACCTGTCCGATGAACCCCGTCCGGAGGCCGGACGGGGAACGGGTGGGGGGTACGGAGAGAGTGTCGGGGCAGCCGGGCCCGCGGCGGATGATGTCAACCGGCGATAGCGCCGTCCTATCGCCCGGCCGGGAAGCGCACAGAATCAGCACGTTCCGGTCGCCCCGACACCCCCTGAATCGGCCCGGTTGGTGGCGGTTGGGACATCTGGTGCTCGACGTGCGAACGGCCATACCCTCGCCGTCATGGAGCTCGAGGTGAGGCACCTCAGGGCGCTCTGCGCCATCGCCGACACGGGCAGCCTGCACCAGGCGGCGCGGCGGCTGGGCGTCAGCCAGCCCTCCTTGACCACCCAGCTCCAGCGGATCGAGAAGAGCATGGGCGCGGAGCTGTTCCGCCGCGGGAGGACAGGCTGCCGGCCGACCCTCCTGGGGCGTGCCGTCCTCAGCCGCGCCCGTCCTCTGGTGGACGGCATGTCCGCCCTGGTCGGCGCCGCGATGGCCGAGGCCGAGGCCGCCCGGGCCGGTGGCCCGGGCCTGCGGATCGGATCCACCGCGAGCCGGGTCATCGGCGGCTGGCTGCGCGGACTGCGGGTGAGGCTGCCCGGCACCGACATCTCGCTCAGGGTGGATGTATCGGCCCGGGCGCTGCTGGGGGCGGTGGCGGCAGGCCGGCTCGACGTCGCCTTCGTGCACGAGGTGGAGGGCTGCCCGCTCGCCGTTCCGGAGGGACTGAGCCAGCGCGTACTCGTTGAGAGGGAACCGCAGTTCATCTCCCTGGCGCGGGACCACCCGGCGGCGGGACTGCCGGTGGTGGGCCTCGACGACCTGGCAGGCGACCGGTGGATGGTCGATCCCTCGGTGGACGGTGAATGGGACGGGGTGCGCCGGGTCCTGGGCGCCGCGGGCCTCGATCCGCCGGTCCTGCACGGCGACTACCTCACGGCGGCCTCCCTCGTCGTGCTCGGCGAGGCGGTCGCCCCCTGCCAGCCGACCTCGGGCCCGCGCGACGACATGGCGATCCGTCCACTGCGCGGCGACCCGCTGGCGGTGCGGCTGCTGCTGGTCTCGCGGCCGGGCGCGGACATGGACGCCGTGTACGAGGAGCTGGAGGCGGCCTACCGCGACGCGGCAAGGCGGGCCGAGGAGTACCACCGGTGGCTGCTCCGTCACCGCAGCCCTCTCGCCCACACGTCCTGAGCCGGAAAGTTCCCCGTTCTGCCGAGGGCGAGGTTCCGTTGCCCCTGCCCGTTCCGACGGGCACGATCACCGCATGAGGCTCTTGATGCTGGGCGGCACGGAATTCGTCGGACGCGCGGTCACCGACGCGGCTCTGGCCCGAGGATGGGAGGTCACGGCCTTCCACCGCGGCCACCACGCGGCACCGGCCGGAGTGCGGACGCTGACCGGTGACCGGACGGCGGGCGAGGCCGGCCTCGCGGCACTGGCGGACGGCACCTGGGACCTGGTGGTCGACACCTGGAGCGGCGCCCCCTCGGCCGTACGGGACGCCGCCCGGCTGCTGTCGGGCAGGGCCGGGCACTTCAGCTATGTCTCCAGCAGGTCCGTGTACGCCTACCCCGCCCCGGCGGGGCTGCCGGAGGACGGCCCACTGGTGTCGGGGGCCTCTCCCGACGCCGGCCCCGACGTCTCGTACGCCCTGGCCAAGCGCGGCGGGGAGCTCGCCGCGCTCGACGCCTTCGGCGACCGGGCGCTGCTGGCCCGGGCCGGGCTGATCCTCGGCCCCGGGGAGAACATCGGCCGTCTGCCGTGGTGGCTGGGCCGGACGGCCCGGGGCGGACCTGTCATCGCGCCGGGGCCACCGGACGCAGGGATCCAGTACATCGACGCCCGTGACCTGGCGGACTGGCTGCTGGACGCCGCGGCGAACGGCCTGTCCGGGGCGTACAACACCGTGAGCCACCCGGGGCACACGACCATGGGTGAGCTCCTGGACGCCTGCGTCCGTGCAACAGGATCCCGCGCCCGACTGCGCTGGACCGAACCGGAAGTGCTCCTCGCGGCAGGTGTCGAACCGTGGACGGACCTGCCGGTCTGGCTGCCCGCAGGAGAGCTCTACGACACCCTGCACATGGGTGATGCCGCCAAGGCGCACGCCGCCGGTCTGCGCTGCAGACCGGTCGGTGAAACCGTCGCCGACACCTGGGCCTGGCTGGGCGAGCGGGGAGGCACGGCGCCGCAGCGGCCGGACCGGCCGGCTCCCGGTCTCGACGCGCAGACCGAGGCGAAGCTCCTCGCGGCACCCGGCAGCCCTTAGCGTGGACCGATGACCGAACAGCTGCTGCACCTCACGGAAGAGCCCTTGTGGGAGGCCGCCCGCAGAGCGGGGACGTACGAGATGTCCACCCGCGGCCGCACCCTGCGGGAGGAGGGGTTCATCCATTGCTCGCTGCCCCACCAGCTTTCCGCTGTGGCCAGGGCGTTGTACGGATCCGACGACGAGGGCCTGGTGGTTCTGGTCATCGATACCACCCGTCTGCCGGCGCCCGTCCGGTACGAGGCCATGGAGCCCGGCGGCGAGGAGTTCCCGCACATCTACGGACCGCTGCCCGCGAGTGCGGTCGTGGAGGTGCGCCCCTGGGCCGAACAGGCCGAACAGGCCGAGCGCGACGAACACGCCGACCACGCCGCACGCACCGCACACGCCGCACACGAGGAGGGCGAGGCCCGGTGATCAGCCCTCTCATCGCGGTGACCGGTGCGAGCGGGGCGGTCGGCGGCCGGGTGGCCGCGCGGCTGGCCCGGACCGGCGTCCCCGTGCGCCTCCTCGGCCGGGACCCTTCCCGGTTGCCCCGGCTGTCCGGTACGGTCGCCGCACCTCCAGCGGCGTACGGCGACGGCGAGGCCATGCGCCGCGCCCTCGACGGCGCGCACACCCTGTTCCTCGTCTCGGCGCACGAGAGTCCGGGCCGGGTGCTGGAGCACACCACGGCGGTGGACGCGGCCCTCGCCGCAGGCGTCGAGCGCATCGTGTACGTGTCGTTCCTCGGCGCGGCACCGGACGCGACGTTCACGTTCGCGCGCGACCACTGGCACACCGAGGCGCACCTGCGGATGACCGGCGTGCGTCACACCTTCCTGCGGGACAGCTGGTATCTCGCGGGGATCCCCGCGATGACGGGACCCGACGGCATCCTGCGCGGCCCCGGCGGCGAGGGGCGGGTCTCGGCCGTCTCCCACGAGGACATCGCGGACTCGGCGTCAGCCGTGCTGCTCGACGAGGGCACGGATCACGACGGCGCGACGTACGACCTCACGGGCCCCGAGGCGTTCACCCTCGCGGAGGCGGCCGACGAGCTCAGCCGGCGCACCGGCCGCCCGATCCGGTACGTGCCCGAGACCGAGGAGGAGGCCTACGCCTCACGCGCCCACTACGGCGCCGAGGACTGGGAAGTGGCCGGCTGGGTCACTTCGTACGAGGCGATCGCGGCCGGTGAGCTGGACACCGTCTCGGACGCCGTCCCCACACTCACGGGGCGACCGGCCCGGAACCTGGCCACCTATCTCCAGGAGAACCCGGAGAGCTACCGCCACCTCCTGCCGGAGTCCTGACCCACGGCTCCCGTGCAGGGCGGGGGTGTTGTCCTGCCCCGCAGCCGGACGGGTCGGCGCGGGCCGGGAAAGAGAAGACCGCACCCGGTCCGTGACGGTCGCCGAGGAC